>NZ_JACJOR010000505.1:0-11251 GCF_014695615.1 Leptolyngbya sp. FACHB-711 | reverse complement strand
ATGCACAAACACCACAATTGGCATATCGGTGGGTGCATCGGTGGGCGCAAATAGCTCGTAGGCATGGGGAAACCCTAGAACATCAACAGTTTTGACCATACGATCGCAGTATCAATTGCCTTTTAGCACAGCAAACTGCCCAGAGCGATAACGCAGTCCGGCTTCGATTTGCTCTTCTGTCTCTATCATAGGTTTGCTGGGAGCCTGTTTCCAAGTTTTAGCTTCCCGCTCAAGTCAGAAATTACAGAAAGGAAGAGCGTTAATGCGGCGATCAGGAACCGAATACGCGGCTCGTCGGGTACGAACGATCGCGGTTTAAGCCTCCTCAGCCTGCCCGGAAGCTTTTGTCGAATCGACACTTGCCTTATAAGCTGCCCAGCCGCCCAAATGGGAAATATCGGGCCAACTGTACTGTTCAACAAGTTCATGGGGGTAAAGCATTGCCGTTACCACTGCTCCGCTCTCCAGCACAACATCGCCGGGATACATATTGGGCGGTTCGGTAGAAACCAGGTATTCATATTGCTCGGAGCTAAGTTCGTAAAGCTCCCCCGGTATAGAGATGCCTCCCTCTGCTACCTGATAAATGGCAGGATGCCAGCCGTTTTGTGCTGCATGAAGGCGATACAGGGGTTGAGTCTTCGCTTCACGGACGAAACGAGCAGACTGTAGATTTTGATGGTCTGGCTGTCCCCGCAGGGCAGAACCGCAAATGAAGACCTGTTTCGGCTCGGAGCTAGGTTGGGTCATGGATGGTTCAAAAACTGCTGATAAGCGTTGCAGCATTTAACCTAAACCGATCGCCTACCCTCTGGCAAGAACTAAATCGAAAGCGTTTTCCCAGGAGTGAGGGGCGAAAAACGGTTGTCTGAAGCCCGTTTCATCACGCTGCTTCTGCCTGCTCGCAGCACACGCAGAGGATAACTTCTCTCTTTCGATTTTGGCTGCAAATTTGTCTTATCCCCCAGGGGAGAGGCAGCATTCAAGCAACTTGTTTATCGTTATCACTTGAAAGGTGATTAACAAAAAATAAACACAAAAAACAATGGACAACATTCAAGACTTGATTGTAAAGGCAAAAGATAACCTGCCCGATGTTACCCCCACGCCCCCAGAATTTCATTCCCAAGCCACCGCTTATGAGCTGAAGTCTCGTTTAGAGTGGGGAGAGCCGGGTCTGACAATTCTGGACGTGCGGGACCACGACGCATTCAACGATTGCCGTATCTTGGGCGCAATGACAATGCCGATGGATAAAGTACCAGGATTGGCAGAATCAACCATCCGCAAAGAGCGGGATCTTTATGTTTATGGCAATGACGATGAGCAAAGCGCACAAGCGGCTCAACTGCTCCGTCAGGCAGGGTTCCAGCATGTTGCGGAACTAAAGGGCGGACTTAAGGCATGGCGCGAAATCGAAGGTTCGATTGAAGGAGTTGCATCAAACGAGTCTCCGGGTCCGGGTGCTTACAATGTGGTCGAGCGGCTGAAAGATTTCGCTCAGGAAAAGGCACACGAAAAGCCGATGCAATAATTGCTAAAAGCGCATTCCTGTCGCGGAGAAGGTTTGACTCGAAGTAATCTCATGATGTTGAGTACGCTTCTGGTCAAACTTTCTTTTAAGGCATATTCATTCAATTGATTCTCAATTTATTGATTGGTTGAGTTCTCATTCACCTGTGAGAGGCACGATCGCGTGTCTCTTTTTTTGCTCTGTCTTGTATGGTGTGTCCTGTCCTGCACCGAAGCTCTGCAAAGAAGGATTTTTGAAAAGTTGTAAGTTGTCGATGTTGCCCTGAATTTCCCATGCCTAAATCCCTGATTAAGGGGGGACTGTGATTAAGGGGAACTGTGACAACCGGAACCAAGCGAGGTTCTGCCAGAATAGCTACGGTGGACGAATTACGGCTCTGTAAGCAAAACGAGCTTGCCCATGAGCGAACCCATTTCCAGTAATCGATGGGCGGCAGCGGCTTCTGCAAGCGGAAACGTTCGATTCAGGTAAATCATGAGGTCCTTCTGGTCGATCAGGTGGGCACACTGCCGCAAAATTTTTGCCTGATCTTGCTGCGCCTGGGTCATGCCCCTCAGCATGGGGGTTAGCATCAGTTCGTAGCTCACGCGCAAATTTCGATCGCGAGCTGTTTTCCAATCGGTCTGAGAATCAGGGGCGAGAATTGTTACCACGTCTCCATAAACCGCAGTTTGGGCAAAGCTTTGAGACAGCACTTGACCGCCGATCGTATCAAAGGCTAAATCCACGCCTTCGCCGTTTGTCCAATTCAGCACTGCCTCGATTGGGTCAGTCTCCCGGTAAAAAATGACGTGATCTGCTCCAAGCTGCCGCACAAACTTTGCCTTTTCCGGCGTGCTGACCGTGGTACAAACTGTTGCCCCTGCCAGCTTTGCCAGTTGAATTGCCACATGACCTACACCTCCCGCCCCCGCATGGATCAAAACCTTGCGCCCTGCTTCCAACCGCGCCCGATCGTATAATGCTTCCCATGCTGTAATCAGCACCAGGGGAGCCGCTGCTGCCTCTGTAAAGCCGATCGAGCTGGGTTTTAGCGCGGCAAATCGCTCATCGACGATCGCAAATTCCGCATAGTTGCCAGGATGCCCTCCTAAGCCACCGTTGCAAAAATACACTTCATCGCCTACGCGAAACTGCTGTACACCAGAGCCAACTGCCTCGACAACTCCTGCTCCATCACAACCCAGAATGGCGGGCATTTGCTCTGGGTAGAAAGTGCCGCGCTGCCGCAGTTTGGTGTCGATCGGGTTGATGCCTGCTGCCTTGAGACGAATTAGCAGTTCCCGCGCTTGCCGAATTTGTGGCGGTGGTACGTCGTGTACCTGCAAGACTTCGGGACTACCAGGGGAAGTCATTAGAATGGCTTTCACAGCTTGTTTCTTACTCGTCCATTTCAGGATAACGGAGCCATTTTAGGTTTAGAGGAGTCCAATACAAATTTTTTGATGACGAATTTGTAATAAAACGAAGCTCTATTCAGTCTATTTGGTCAACAGATGAGATCTGAGTTGGGTCAAAATTGCTTGCGCTCGCGTCCAGAGAATTGAACCACCTGCTGCTGGCTCGACCGTATGCGAAGCTGTTGGTAAACGACGAGCCAAGGTCGTCCCAGAATCTGGGGAGTGAACGGTGCTGGTGTCTAAACCACCGTACCAAAGGTCTACGGGAATTTTAATCTCCTCTAGCTTCATCGTCCAGGGGCTGAGCGCATTGACCAGATCCCGTACATAACCTTGTGTTCCCTGTGCAAATCCCCCTTGCAAACAATGCTGATATGCTCTGCCAAATGAGTCACTGAGATAAAGCGATCGATCGCACGCTGCACTCATTTCAATAATGAGATGCCATAACCCTTCTGGAGTTGCGATTTGCGAAAAGTATTGCTCAAATGCTGCTGCATCCTGTTCAATTTCCGCAATCATTCGCGAAACATCAGAATGCAAAAGCGGTCTGATTTGGGGATGGGTTAGCTCATCCTGCCCTGATACGATCGCGATTGCCTCGACTAGCCCTGCTCCTGCCAGCGCAAATGCAAAAGGTGCGCCTTGAGAAAATCCTACGGCGGTAACGTTCATGAGGTGATGTGCCTCAATTAATTCCTGGATATCTGAAACCCACGACGATAGTGTTTTGGTGGGGTGAGCATCGGATGCACCTAAACCAGGACGATCAATGGCAATAAGTTTTAAACCAAGCTCTAGGAGATAATTTGTGCCAAATCCCAGTGATCCGCTCATCCCAGCTCCGGTGCAGAATAAGACAGGCAATCCTTCAGTCGCTCCCCATTCCGACCAAGCTAGTACACGACCATCGCGAAGCTGCATTCCGGTTTGCCGATCGGGAGGTGTAATCAATACGTTCATAACATTTACCCATACTTAGCGATATCAAACAGAAAGGTTATCTCATCGCTTTGTGTCGATCGTTCACGTTTAGCAGGGAAATTTGTCCTTAGACGCAATCAGGGCAGAGCGGCGAACCAACTCTACCCCGGTAGCGTGATCTGAAGCGAATTGGGAAAATTCTTGAACGTCAACGATGCGAAGCAGCTCCCCCTGTGGGGTAATCGAGACTGTGAAGACTGAGGGGAACCATCTCGCCGCTGGTCGTAAGTCCCAAAAGCATTGGCTCCTGGGGTTTAATGAATTGACCCGTGAGGGCACATCGTTCTTCCTGAGTGGCTTGCGCCTGCACTGTGATGCGAATGTCCGATCGCGATAAGACAGGCTGAGCATCGCCGGACTTCTGATGCACATAGTTCCACAAAATGTCGCGGATGAGGGCTTGATAACCCTGGTTGCCGGATAGTTCTTTCAGTTTGTCTTTCAGTTCGCGCTCTAGCCGAATGCTCGTCACTTCCATTTCTGTCGTTGCGGTGCGATTCAGCGTGTACATGCTTTTCTTCTCCAATTATGTAGACATCATCGTAATACAAGTGTAGTATGTTATCTGAAAGATGCAAGTTTTCCTCCTGCGAGGTTTAGCCATGATGAACGCATTGCTCTCGATCGCTCTGGTTCAGTCGCTCGTTTTCGCGGCAGAGATGCGGCTAGCTCTGCGTGGCGACGATTTCGATCGTGAATTTAATCATGGCGAGAACCTGGACGCACAGTATTGGCTCTATCCACTGTTCCTATCGGGGCTGCCCCTGCTGCGACTGCGACTCGCACTACGATTTGCACCACTATTTTTTACCCGATTTGAAGCAGGACTGCTGGAACAGCCAGAAAGTCATTTATTCAGGCAAAGCGGGAGGGCAAGATGGCAGTTATTTGCTGGATCAACACCCTGTTAAATCCTCAATCTGAGTTTTAATCCCCCGCTTCTTACGGATTTTTGGAGGCGGGGCTTGTTGCTGTCTAAATCGATTGCACTCATCAGTTGCCTCAATACCCCCCCATATCAATTCACTCAATCCAGTAAACCCGCAATTCCGAGTTACGAATTACGAATTGGTATTCCGTCTCCAGTTCTGCTGCAATTTCGATCTGCAATTTCGATCTGCAATTTCGCTGCTGAAGTTTTTGCTGAACTCTTGAACTGCCCCGGAGTCTTTTGGTCATGCTGAAATTGACCTATACCGAAACAGGATTGTACCTGGAACTTGTGCCGGAATCGATCGAGGAATGGCTACACCTGCGGCTGACGCTCTCCCTGCGAACCAGCCAGTGCTTTCACCTGGAGCCAGGAGCCGCCTCATTTCTGCTGCCCGCCAACCTGCAAGGATTAATCCGCTTGCATCGCCTGATCCACCGCACCGAGCAAGAAATTACTATCACGCCTGCTGACCATCGATCGGTCGAAATCAGCCTGCGGGGAATCTGGATTGCGTCTATAGCTCACGAAGCCGAAGGCGTTTTTGTGATAGCGATCGATCAGGCGATTGAATCGTTGTTGTTTGAACTATGGCAAATGTCAGAAATGGAAATCTCTCCGCTCAAATATTGAGAGGGATTTGAATCGTAGTTTTGTCTTGAATTTCTTTGATTGTCTACTGTGGAGGTGGCTTGAACTTTAGAAGTTAGAAATTTTAATTGATTAAGGGATTGTTTGAGAAATCTTAAAGGTTCTATATCGTTCTCTAAATCCCCTGGCTTTCGGGGGACTTTGAGAATCCTGAGGAGGGCTACGTTTCCCAGGGTTAGGGGGTTAGGGAGTGGTTCGCCTGATGAATGTTACTTCTCAAACATCCCTAACATTGATTAGATGCAAATCGCTCGTTTTCCCTAATGGCTGTTAGTATCTGTTCGTAGGCAATGTCTCCTACTTTCATCGGAAGTAATGCGTTTATTTCCTGGAAGTAGGACATTCAAGATGAAAGGTTTAATTCAGCGATCGCAATCTGCCGAAAAGTCAAATCATGCTTATATCAGCAGAGCCTTAACCCAGGAAGAATTTCCGCTTGCCCAAAGGCTAGTTTATCAAGTTTTTGTTGAGGAGATGGGTTGGGTTCCTGAGGTAAACAATCCCTCTGGAATTCGGTTTGGAACCTGGCAGAATGATCTAATTTTTGTGGATGACTATGACTCAGCTTCTCAGTGGTTTGGCACGTTTCATCACGATCGCCTGATTGCCTGCTGGCGGTTTTGTACTCCGTTAGACGATCGCTTTGAGCTAGAACGCTATCATGCAATTCCAGCTCTTCTAAAACAATCAAATAATCTAGAAGTGACCCGATTAGTCATTCATCCTCGCTATCGTCATACTTCAAGGATTTTGCTCCACCTTGCTCGTTCAACCTATCAGCAAATCTGCCAAACCTTTGACTATGTGTTGACGGCAGTTGCCTTTCCTGATCCCGGTAACCTTTATCTCAAATTGGGACTCAAAAAATTAGATTTACCCTCTTTCAAATATTCACCGTCTGATGTTTCCGAAGTTTCGCTGATCACGCTTGATTTAAAAGATAAGACCACATTAGTAAGTGGTCATTCTGATATTTATCAGTCCGATCGGTCGCACTCCTTAAACTGATCAAACTGATCTCCCTGTACTTTTCCAGGAGAAACCAATGCTAACCTTAACTGCTCGCCCCTATACTGGTCAGGCTGACCTTCAGCCCTTGACAAATTTGATTAACCAGTGCGAAGCCGCCGATCGCGAAGAGGAACTTTCCACGATCGAAGAAGTTAAGCAAGAGCTTGGTTCTCCTGGCTTCGACCCAATGCGAGATATGCGCCTCTGGGAGGAATCAGGAGAAATTCTGGCAGTGGCTCAGATCTGGCTTCCCCAAGCAGACGATCCAAACCTGAGCGGCTACCTCTGTCTCTATGTGCATCCCGATCGTCGCTATCAGGGATTGGAGCCAGAAATGATCGCCTGGGCAGAAGCGCGAATGCGGCAGGTAGGGCAGATCCGCCAGCAGGAGTCGATTTTGCGATGCGGCAGCCAGGATATTTTTCACGATCGCATTGCGATTATCGAAACAGCTGGTTTTGTGCTGGAGCGGCAGTTCTTCACCATGCGGCGATCGTTGCTTGATCCCATTCCCGATCCGGTTTTTCCTGTCGGATATCAACTATTGGACGGGTGCGATGAGCTAGACGAGGCCGCTTCCGTGGAGCTGTACAACCAGACCTTTATCGACCACTGGAATTTTCATCCTTTAACGATCGAACAGTTGCAGCACTGGTTAGCAGAGCCAAACTATCGTCCTGAACTGGATCTCGTTGCCGTTGCCCCTGACGGAACCTATGCGGGCTTCTGCTTCTGCTCGTCTCAGTCCGAAGCGAACAAACACCAGCCACAGCCAATTAGCTGGGTTAACGCTCTGGGAACGCGGCGCGGCTTTCGCCGGATGGGGTTAGGACGTGCCCTGCTTCTTGCCGGACTGCATCGCTTGCGATCGATCGAAATGGAAATCGCTCATCTGGGCGTGGATCTAAACAACCCCAATCAGGCACTTTCGCTCTATGAGTCGATTGGCTTTGAACCAATTAAAACCTGGCTGACTTACAGCAAGGCGATTACCTAATTCTCAAACCTTTTCTCGATAAGACTAGAAACTAGAAGACGGCTCAAGCCGCTGCAGCGTGACTACAAACAAAGTCAGCAAACCGCTTCATCAAATCCGGGTTTCGCCAGCCCTTGCTGGTTTCCTGCATCATAATCTCCAGTGATTCTTGGGGACTAAAAGCGGGTTTGTAAGGGCGCTCATGCGTCAACGCGTCATAGATATCAATGAGTTGAAACACCTGCGCCAGAAAAGGAATCTCATCACCCCTTAACCGATCGGGATAGCCTGACCCGTCCCAGCGTTCATGATGATGGCGAATGATTGGCGTTACGCCCCGCATCGTCTGCAGCGGCTGGCAAATTTGCTCACCAATTAAAACGTGCTGTCGCATAATTTCCCATTCGGCGTCACTGAGCTTGCCAGCCTTCAGCAAGACTGCATCAGGAATACCGACTTTGCCAATGTCGTGCAGATAGGCTCCCCACGACAAGTCGCGCACTTCGTTGCGAGGAAGCCGCAAAAACTCACCAAAGGCTTTACCCTGCTGCACCAGTCGCTCGCAGTGGTCGCCCGTGTTAGGGTCGCGACTCTCGATCGTCCGGGCGATCGAAAACAGCACTTTTCCCGCATGATCCAGGTCTTCGTTGAGGCGTTTTTGATGAATCAGCGACTTCACTCGTGCAGATAGCTCTAGCTGATCAAAGGGTTTGGAGAGGAAATCATCTCCGCCTGCTTCAATACCTCGAAGCCGGGCGCGTCGATCGTTCAGAGCCGTCACAAAAATTACGGGGGTTAAGCGTGTATGCTCATCTTGCTTAAGCTGTCGGCACACTTCGTAGCCGTCCATTCCCGGCATCATCACGTCTAGGAGGATTAAATCGGGATTGGCTCCTGCAAGGCAATTGAGAGCAGCTTGCCCATTTTCAGCTTCTAAAACCTCGTAGCCTTCAACTGAGAGTAATGCAACCGCAGTCGTTCTGCTGGAGGGGTGATCGTCAACAACCAGAATCTTGGGTCTATCTGAATCGAAGCGGTTCACAGGAATGTCTCACTTACGAATATAAACAGTGAAGAGTGAGGGTAGACAACTTCTTCAGCGTTCTGAAACGCGAGTTGGTGCTGCACAAAATTTCTCTTAGCGTTTAGCGGCTTTAACTTTTGTATCTTCACCAGTATGTTCAATCAGGATAGGTAGAGGATCAGGTTTTTTACTGATATCGCAGTACCTCATGGACACCGTCAATCGGCATAACACTGAATCTCGTCTAATATCGATTCACATTGAGGATGATAGTCGTCGATTCAAGCCTACCTTTCCAAAAAACAAAAACTAATTCTCGCCTAACCTGTAGCTGAGGCAATCAGGCTGAACTAATTCGACGCAGACAAAACAAAATCAGGACAAAACGAAATCAGAACAAAGCAAACGATACTGCAGAAGCAGTTTAAGTCTTAAACCTATCAGATAAATTCTATCAAATAAGTAATTAACACTCCAACCGCTAAAGCCCGTTAGACTCCTGAGAGCAATAAATCTGCGTCAACCTTTGCATTTCTATTTCCCTCGCTGAGAGTACACAAGCAATCCTCAAACTAAACCTTCGTAACAGGCTGCTCCATGTCGAGCTTTATTGATAAAAGGGATGCAGAGTAGCTCTCCTTAAGCTTTGAAGTACCCTTTTAGAGTACCCTTCTAAGTACACTTCAACCAAACTGAAAACCCCTCAGATCAACGGACTCGGAGGGGCGATGTAAAACTTTTGAGGCTGATCAAACAACCTTATCAGACCAAAATTGGCGATCGTCCCAGAAGCAAGCTTAGAAGAAAGCAGGCTGATGACGGAGCAGGCTGAGGAATTCTTCGCGGGTCTTTGAATCTTCCTGAAAAACACCCAGCATCGCGCTTGTCACCGTCCAGGAACCGGGTTTTTGCACACCGCGCATCGACATGCACATATGAGTCGCTTCCATTACGATCGCTACGCCTTTGGGTTCGAGGATTTCCTGCACTGCTTCTGCGACCTGGCGCGTTAGACGCTCCTGCACCTGAAGCCGCCGCGAATACATTTCGACAATGCGGGCAAGCTTGCTCAGACCAACGACTTTCTGGTTTGGAATATAGGCAACGTGCGCTCTGCCCATAAACGGCAGCATATGGTGTTCGCACAGGCTAAAGAAATTAATGTCGCGCACCAGCACCATCTCATTGTGCCCTTCGTCAAAGATGGCTCCGTTCACCAGTTCTTCGAGCGATTGCTGGTAGCCGCTGGTGAGAAACCGCATTGCCTCAGCCACCCGCTTTGGCGTTTTCAGCAATCCTTCGCGCTCTGGGTCTTCGCCAACGCTGACCAGCATATCGTGCACCGCTGCCATCATTGTTTCTTGAGCACTTTCTGGGATCGGATACAGCTTTGCCTCTTCACCAGAGCGAGTGGTGCGATCGGGACGAGTCGTGACGCGAGTGACATTGTTAGCCGAATCCGCCACCGTTGAATCTTTTGCTTGGGGAGAGGGACCGCCGTTGAAACCGTTAGAAGAAGCAATAGTCATAGTTCAGTAAGGGTAGATCTCAGAATCAAATTAGATGTCAGAAACAAATCAAAAGGGGTGAAAGAGGTTTTACAAAGCTCCGCCACTGGGCATGACGGTGAGTTCCTCCACCACTGCACCGGGCGGCAGTAGGGCAGCATGCAGAATGGTTTGCGCCACCACATCGGGCGTGAGCATTTGGGTGCGATCGAAATCTGCCTGTACCGTCTCTGTATCCCAAATCGGCGTGTTGGTTGAACCTGGACAAACCGTAACGACCCGAAGCCCATTTGCCCGCTCTTCTGCCGCCAGGATTTTAGAGAGGGAAATCAGTCCCGCTTTGCTGACGCTGTATGCGCCCCATCCGGGAAACGCCTGATAGCCAGCGATCGATGCCACATTGATCACCATGCCCCCCCGACGCTGTCGCATTCCGGGCAGAATGGCTTGAATGCACTGGAACACGCTCGTCAAATTCAGGTTGATCACCTGCTGCCAGTCCGATAGAGGGGTATCGATCAGGTTTCCCGTATAGCCCATTCCAGCATTGTTAACCAGAATATCGATCGGCGTTTTGTGATCGATCGCTTCAAACTGAGCTTTAATCGAATCAATCGCTGCCAGATCGATCGAATAAGCGTCAGCCTGAACGCCCAGCTGAGTGACCTCATGGGCAACTGCATCTAAGGCACTCTGGGAGCGACTTACAAGCACCAGATCAATTCCGGCTTTGGCAAATAAAAGCGCAGTTGCTCTGCCAATGCCACTACTTGCGCCCGTGATTAAAGCACGTTGATGGGCACGTTCAGGAATTTGAGCGGTCATGAAATTTTCCAAATACTTGCAGAAGGAGCGAGCGAAAAATACCTGCTAGAGAAATATCTAGCGAAGCCGTGGCGGATAAACCCATTTTGGAGAAGAATCGGTTAACCCCAAGTCAGATGCGCTTATGCAAAAAGCCGATTGCCTTGAAAAAGCAGGTTCACAGATGGAACATTGAATCTGGGAACTGGAAGAAGTACAGTGCTGCGCCAGAAATGGACGGGGGACAGAGACTAAACTGATAAAAGATCAAAGAGGTGCAGGCAGATCGCGATACTGCCTATCCTCCTGAGTTTGAACCAGTTAACCTGCGTCAGCAGCAAGGTTTTATGTAAACAAATGTTACATAAAAATTATAGCATTGGCGGTCGGGTGTTCGCAGATCGATCATCACTTTTCCTATGAATTCC
>NZ_JACJOR010000504.1:0-9483 GCF_014695615.1 Leptolyngbya sp. FACHB-711 | reverse complement strand
TGATTGAAATCTAAAACGAGGTCTAACAACCCTGGTGCAGCGGATTTGCTCAAGTCACCTGCCGAGTTTCAAAGACGCTGGCAACCGCTGACCAGGAACGTTATAGGGCCAGAATTTACATGTTGCCAAAGAAGACAAGAGCTTAGAGAATGATGCAACTGCAAGAAGGAATTTCCCCAGTATCTTCCGCAGACTTTCGGCGAGTAGTTGAAGTGTGGGAAGCCTCTGTGCGCGCAACACACTATTTCCTCTCAGAAGCAGACATTCAGTTATTCAAACCGCTAGTGCTCGATGCGCTTCCCCACGTGGCAAAGTTGGACTGCGTGCGAAATGACCAAGGTCAAGTTGTTGGCTTCATCGGCGTGGTTGAGAGCAAAGTCGAGATGTTGTTCATTGACCCATCATGGCGTGGAAAGGGAATTGGATGCCAGCTGCTTAAATATGCTGTCAGGACACTTGGTGCTACAAAAGTTGATGTGAACGAGCAAAATGAGCAGGCAGTAGGGTTTTATCTGCGAATGGGGTTTGAAGTGGAAGGGCGTTCGGAGCTGGATAGCATGGGCAAGCCGTTCCCTTTGTTGCATATGCGGTTAGGGGATTTAGCGCAAGAGCGTGGCTCCGGGAAGGAGGTATATAACAAATCGCTGAACCGGAACGGAGTATGAGCTATCCATTAAGTTGCACAGGTTATCTCCGTCCGGTTATCTCAATCGTTGGACGGTGTGCGCCTTACCTTTACGAGCAAGAAGCTTTACCAGATAACCATGTCACGATTTTGAGAACTGATTTACTCGAATCCGGTTTACCTGTCGATTTACCTTAATAGCATTATTGGCAAGCTATTGGTTGAAAAGCATTTCAAAGGGTCATCCGAGCTGATTGAGCTATATCCCAACGAAATTGCTTAATTTTTAGTTTGGGAAGCGCCTGATTCCGTCCAACAAAAAATTAGAAGCAAGGTTGAAGCCTCTCACCAAAAGCGGGCGCAGTCGAAACAACTGCTAGAAATTGCTAAAACAGGAGTAGAACGGGCGATCGGAACTGATGAAGCGACGGCAGTAACCCGGATAAATCAGCAGTTAGAAGCCTTGGGGGTAGAACTGACATGACGATTAGGGCGATCGAACTACCAATGGAGAAAATTGCTGAGTTTTGTCACAAATGGCAGGTCACGGAACTCGCCCTGTTTGGCTCTGTCGTGCGCAATGACTTCCGACCCGACAGCGATATTGATGTAATGGTGCAATTCCATCCAGATGCTCACCCTACTTTCCGTACCTTAGACCTGATGGAAGCAGAGTTACAAACCATTTTTTGTCGAGAAGTTGACCTGATTACCCGTCAGGGGATTGAAACCAGCCGCAACTACTTACGTCGTTACGAAATCCTTTCCTCTGCCCAGGTAATTTATGCAACGGGATCTTCAATTTCTGCTTGATATGCTGCAATCCGCAGAACTGATCCTGGCTTACACTGCTCAAAGCTCGAAAGATGAGTTCGTTGCAAACGTGCAGCTTCAAGATTCAGTGATTCGACGATTATTGGTCATTGCTGAAGCCGCAAGACGAGTTTCAAACGCGACCCAACAGGCATTACCGAACATCTCTTGGCAAGAAATCAACGGAATGCGAAATCGATTGGTGCATGAATATAATGATGTCAACCTCAACATTGTTTGGGATGTGGTTCAGTTTGAGATACCACCTTTGATTAAAGAACTGAAATCGCAGATTCCTCCAGAACCATGAGGATATTTGGTGGAGGCGATTCTCTCCGAGCTAACCCAAGAACTGCTTTGGTCTGACCAATCCATTCTGACGCTGGGCAGCTCCATTAAATTTGTGGCAGAAGTGGTGAGTCGCAATTGGCAGAATGACTACACCCGGAAGGTTAAGGATTATGCAGTTTTAGGCATTCCTGAATACTGGATCGTAGACTATGCAGGGTTAGCGGGCACTCGATACATCGGCAAGCCCAAATAACCCACGCTCTCGATTTGTACGCGAGTGGATGGCGAGTATGAAATTCAGCAGCTTCGGGGTAATTAGAACCTCGTCTCTCCAACCTTGCCTAATATAAAGGTTATGGCTGAGCAGGTGTTGAAGGCTGGCGTATAGAAGTTTTATAGGTGCAAACGTTCTCCTATTAAAGTAAGTTATTCTCTACACGGGTGTTTGGATTAACCTGAAGATTGATCCAACTGCGTGAAGATTTGTTAGCCTAGAAGAGGAGCGATTGAGCTCTCTTATTTTGCTGCGTTGGTGTTTTGGTGGTAGCGATGTCGATCGGCGAGAAGCGAGACATTGGGCTGACCCTGGCACTAACCTCGATCGAATAAACCTAACAACTGTTAACTGTTGATTTAGAACAGAGGAAGGCTCATTGTCTAAGCAAGACCTAATCGAGATGGAAGGTACAGTCACCGACTCATTGCCCAACGCGATGTTTCGGGTGGATTTAGATAACGGTTTTAACGTCCTGGCGCACATCTCAGGCAAGATCAGACGGAACTATATTAAGATTCTGCCAGGCGATCGGGTGAAGGTTGAGTTGACTCCCTATGACCTGACGAAGGGCAGAATTACCTATCGACTGCGAAAGAAGTAGAGTCGCAGCGAGTTTCAGCGAGATAAAATTTTTTGGCTTCTGCAATTGCAGAAGCATTTTATTGACAAAATCCTTTTAATTTGATAGGATGTCATTTTTGTAGTCTTCAGATTTTTGGGACATGAAAGTCCGGGCATCCGTTCGTCGTATGTGTGAAAAGTGCCGCGTCATCCGTCGTCGCGGCAGAGTCATGGTAATTTGTGCAAATCCGAAGCACAAGCAACGCCAGGGATAATGCTAGTAATCTAGCTCAATTTCAGTTGGATTAGATCCAATTTGGCTTCCCTTCATTAGTGGTTTGTGGTTATCTAAAAGCGCGATCGTTACAGACAAGATTGGAGAATTGAACCGTGGCACGAATTGCCGGAGTAGACCTTCCACGTGAAAAGCGTGTTGAAATTGGTCTGACCTATATCTATGGAATTGGGCTGACCCGCTCAAAAGAAATCCTTGCCAAAACTGGCGTGAATCCAGACACTCGCATTCGGGATCTTTCCGATGCCGACGTGGCTTCCCTGCGGGAAACGGTTGAGGGCGATTATCAGGTTGAAGGTGACCTGCGACGGCTTGAAGGTCTGAACATCAAGCGATTGATGGACATCGGAACCTATCGGGGTCGTCGTCACCGCTTGGGGCTGCCCGTGCGGGGTCAGCGGACGAGAACCAATGCCCGGACGCGCCGTGGTGGTCGTCGTACCGTTGCAGGTAAGAAGAAGGCTCCTAAGAAGTAAACACGGGTGGCGAATTGCTGGGGTGGAGAAGTGCTTCTTCCGATCGCCCCTTCTTGTGCTGTTTAGCCGCAGCCCGGAAGGACAGTGTAAGAAGGGCAATTACCCTACTGCAAGCTGGCTCTCGTTTCTGCGTCATAAATGCTTTCTATGGCTAAATCATAAGGACAGGCAGGTAGCATGGCAAAACAACCTCAAAAAAAGACTGGACCTAAAAAGCAAAAGCGCAACGTTCCAAGCGGCGTTGCCCATATCCAGTCCACGTTTAACAACACGATCGTCACGATTACCGACAACGGTGGCGAAGCGATTTCCTGGGCATCTTCTGGCTCTAGTGGCTTCAAGGGTGCAAAGAAGGGAACTCCGTTCGCAGCTCAGACGGCAGCTGAAAGTGCGGGTCGTCGGGCAGTGGATCAGGGAATGCGCCAGATCGAAGTAATGGTGAGTGGGCCGGGATCGGGTCGGGAAACTGCGATTCGGGCACTTCAGGGAGCGGGGCTGGAAATTACCCTCATTCGGGATGTAACTCCGATTCCGCACAACGGCTGCCGTCCTCCGAAGCGTCGTCGCGTATAGAAATTCATTGGATTTCTACTGAAGATTTTTACCAAAGTTTGAGCGAGTTGGGCGAGTGAGGGCACGGGAAGCCAGTTGGGATAGCAGGTTTCCCTCAGCACAAGGAGAAGGGAGGTTGGATTGTGGCACAGTTTCAGGTTGAGTGCGTTGAGTCTGCTATTCAGGACGATCGCAGCTCATACAGCAAGTTTGTGATTGGACCTCTGGAAAGAGGTCAGGGGATTACAGTTGGAAACGCTTTGCGGCGTGTGCTTCTGTCAAACCTGGAGGGCGCAGCAATTACGGCGGTGCGAATTGCTGGAGTAACGCATGAGTTTATGACGGTTCCCGGCGTGAAGGAGGATGTCCTGGATATCCTGCTGAACATGAAGGAAATCGTACTAAAAAGCTACTCGACCCAACCGCAAATCGGTCGGGTGCGGGTTGAAGGACCCACCACGGTAACGGCTTCCTACTTCGAGCTTCCCTCAGAAGCCGAGGTGATCAACCCTGACCAATACGTTGCAACTCTGGCTCCGGGGGCAACCTTTGAGATGGAGTTTCGCATTGAGAAGGGTGTAGGCTATCGGGCGATCGAGCGGGGACGGGACGAGAATACTGCCCTGGATTTTCTGCAAATCGACTCGGTGTTTATGCCTGTACGGAAGGTCAACTACACCATTGAAAGCGTCAGAGCGGATGGCTCGCTGGAGAAAGATCGCCTGCTGATGGAGATCTGGACAAACGGCAGCTTTACCCCTCAGGAAGCGTTGAGCCAGGCATCAAATATCTTGGTTGAACTCTTTAACCCCCTGCGGGAAATTGACTTTGCGCCGATCGACGATATGGATGATAGCGTCGAAGATCCGGCAAACCAGATTCCGATCGAGGAGCTCCAGCTTTCGGTTCGCGCCTATAACTGCTTGAAGCGAGCACAAATCAACTCGGTTGCCGATCTGCTCGATTACACCCAGGAAGACCTGCTTGAAATCAAAAACTTCGGGGCGAAGTCTGCTGAAGAGGTGATTCAGGCACTTCAGGATCGGCTGGGCATCACGCTACCGCACGATAAATCCTCCAGACCAACTTAGGTTCTGGAATTCATTCAGTTTTTCATTTAGTTCATTATTTAGTTCATCAACTACCGCTATCTGTTAACTATGCGTCACCGTTGTCAAGTCCCTCAGTTGGGCAAGCCAGCCGACCAGCGAAAGGCTCTCCTTCGGGCATTAACCACCGAGCTGATTCGTCATGGTCGCATTACTACGACAAAGATCCGAGCAAAGGCTGTTCGTAGCGAAGCAGAGCGCATGATCTCTCTGGCAAAGGATGGATCGCTTGCCGCTCGTCGTAAAGCTCTGGGCTATATGTACGATAAGCAGCTCGTCCACCGAATGTTTGAGCAGGTGAAGGAGCGTTACGGCGATCGCAATGGCGGTTACACCCGTATCGTTACCACGGTTAACCGCAGAGGCGATAACGCCGAAATGGCAATTATCGAACTCACCTAATTGCGCTTACCTGATCGCCTCATGTCTTCTAGCGAGTTGCCTTCCTCCAAAGCTGGATCGAAAACGGATTTTTCTGGGGACGATCGGCACAGAGTTGCCCTAGTGATTCAATACCTGGGAACCCATTTTCATGGGTGGCAGCGGCAGCCAAACCACCGATCGGTGCAGGAAGTGCTAGAGGACACGATTCGAGATGTGCTGGGTTTTCCAGTGGTCGTGCATGGGGCGGGACGAACTGATTCCGGTGTTCATGCGGCGGCTCAGGTGGCTCATTTTGATGCTCCTGTGCGGATTCCGGGGTATCGTTGGGCAGACATTTTGAACCATCGTTTGCCTGCTGATATCTCGATCCGAGCTTCGGCGATCGTCCCTCCTCACTGGCACGCCCGCTTCTCGGCAAGCTGGAGACGCTACCGCTACACAATCTACACTGAAACCCGTCCGAATCTGTTTGTGCGTCCGTTTGCCTGGCACTACTACCTGGGCGCACTAGACGAAACGTTGATGCAGGCTGCGCTGGAGCCAATGCTGGGGCGACACCATCTGGCAGCGTTTCATCGGGCAGGGTCGAGCCGTCCCCATTCCTGGGTTGATATTCAAGCGGCGGAATGTGTTCGTCGCGGGTCGTTTATCCAGATCGAATTGCAGGCAAGCGGCTTTTTGTATGGCATGGTGCGCCTGCTTGTCGGTATGCTAGTTGAGGTGGGTAAGGGCGATCGGTCTCCGCAGGAGTTCACCCAGATCTGGATAGAGCAGAGGCGCGACCTCGTAAGGTATGCTGCACCGCCTCAAGGCTTATGCCTGCTGCGAGTTGACTATCCGGAGTTTCCCTTTCCGCCTGAAATTTGGTACGACACCCAGCCTCAGTTCAATTTACTGACTCCTCTAGATTTTCCTGCCGCTTTAGACCAGGGGCAGCTTGAGAAAAAGACTTTACCTCTGTAGCCACATCTCCCATGACTAAAACCTACCTACCCACAAAAGAGACGCTTGAACAGAAATGGTATGTCGTAGACGCGGCAGACCAACGGCTGGGACGGCTCGCCACTGAGATCGCAATGGTGCTGCGCGGCAAGAATAAGCCGACCTACACGCCCCATATGGACACAGGCGATTACGTTGTTGTGATCAACGCGGAAAAAGTAGCGGTAACTGGCAAGAAGCGATCGCAAAAACTCTATCGCCGCCATTCGGGTCGCCCGGGCGGCATGAAGACTGAGACGTTTGACCAGCTTCAAAACCGCATTCCCGAACGGATTATCGAGCAAGCTGTAAAAGGAATGCTGCCTAAGAACTCGCTTGGTCGCCAGCTTTTCACCAAGCTGAAAGTGTATGTGGGTAACACTCATCCCCACCAGGCACAGCAGCCTGAGATTTTGAACATTAAAACGATTCCGGGAGAGAATAAATAATGCAAGCTACTGATAGAGCCGATCGCGTCACGTATCTGGGCACAGGTCGGCGGAAATCCTCGGTCGCAAGAGTTCGCCTGGTGCCGGGAAGCGGTCAGCTTTTGATCAACGGCAAGCCGGGCGATCTGTACTTGCAGTTCAACCCCAGCTATCTGTCGGTGGCAAAGGCTCCGCTGGAAACGCTGGGACTGGAAGCTGAATACGATATTCTGGTCAACGTTCGCGGTGGCGGATTGACCGGACAGGCAGATTCGATCCGTCTGGGTGTGGCTCGTGCGTTGTGCCAGCTTGACCCGGAAAACCGAAAGCCCCTGAAGGTTGAAGGCTACCTCACCCGCGATCCCCGTGCGAAGGAACGGAAGAAGTACGGTCTGCACAAAGCCCGGAAAGCTCCTCAGTACTCGAAGCGATAACTTCTCTCGCTTGACCTGCCTCCTCTTGAAGGGGGGTGAAAGAGGATTAGTGGTTTTGCATTGCCTTCTAAATTCCTCAATGCTGGAGGACTATGATACAGGAAGACTTCCGATCGTAAAAGGAATGTCTGTAATGGTTCTGGTTCCTTCCCGGATTGGGGCTAGGAAGCGGTTCAGGAAACAATCCTTTTCTAACTTCCTCTTGCGGAAGCTTGTCAGGTGAAGCCGTTAAAATAGATAAAGCAGCCCATCTCTACTGGTTTTGGAATCATGGCGAAAGATATTCATCCTCAATGGTATCCAGAGGCGAAGGTTTACTGTAACGGCGAAGTCGTGATGACCGTCGGTTCGACCAAGCCTGAACTGCACGTTGATGTGTGGTCTGGAAATCACCCCTACTATACCGGAACTCAGAAGATTATTGACACTGAGGGTCGTGTAGAACGCTTCCTGCGGAAGTACGGCATGAGCGACAGTACTGCTGGCACCGAAGACAAGAAAGACAACAAAAAGTAGCCGGAATTCGCTTATATTACCGATCGCCCCTGACACCTAAGTAAAGTCAGGGACGATTTTTGCAATTTAATTTTTTGAGCAGGTATTTGAACGAGAAATCCAGGCAATAGGCTTGTGGAGGCTACGATGGCTGAGTCTTATTTATTAGAAAAACTAAAGTCGGTTGAGCAGACCTTTAACGAGTTAACGAAGCGGCTGGCTGACCCTGACATTGCGCGCGATCCTGGTGAATATCAGAAAGTGGCGAAGGCGCGATCGGGTCTGGAAGAAACGGTTAACACCTTTGAAACGTGGAAGCAAACTCAGCAAGAGCTAGAGGATGCCCGACAAATCTTAAAAGATGCCGCCGGAGATGTTGAACTGCGGGAAATGGCGACAATGGAAGTAGAAGAACTGGCTGAAAAGCTTGATCAGCTTGAGCATCAGCTGATGGTTCTCCTGCTGCCCCGTGACCCAAATGATGACAAGAACATCATGCTGGAAATTCGTGCCGGGACAGGCGGTGATGAGGCAAGCATCTGGGCAGGCGATC
The DNA here is from genome assembly GCF_014695615.1 of Leptolyngbya sp. FACHB-711. NCBI lineage: Bacteria > Bacillati > Cyanobacteriota > Cyanophyceae > Leptolyngbyales > Leptolyngbyaceae > Leptolyngbya > Leptolyngbya sp. FACHB-711. Next base: position 1,209 of record NZ_JACJOR010000504.1, on the reverse strand, counting down.
TGGTGAGAATGTATTCACGCTACGCGGACGTTCAACGCTGGCGAGTCAAGCTGGTGAGCGAATCCCCTGCCGATATGGGCGGCTTCAAGGAAGCGATTCTGGAGATCCAGGGCAATCAGGTTTACAGCAAGCTGAAGTATGAGGCGGGGGTGCATCGCGTCCAGCGCGTTCCGGCAACGGAGGCAGGCGGACGGGTTCACACTTCAACCGCAACTGTGGCGGTGATGCCAGAAGTAGATGATGTGGAAGTTGAGATCGACCCGAAAGACATTGAACTGACAACGGCGCGATCGGGTGGTGCAGGTGGACAGAACGTGAACAAGGTTGAAACGGCGGTAGACCTGTTCCACAAACCCACTGGAATCCGAATCTTTTGTACCGAGGAACGATCGCAGCTTCAAAACCGAGAGCGAGCCATGCAAATCCTGCGGGCAAAGCTGTACGAAATCAAGCTCCGAGAACAGCAGGAAGCGGTGACATCGATGCGGCGATCGCAGGTCGGAACGGGATCGCGATCGGAAAAAATCCGCACCTATAACTACAAGGACAATCGTGCGACTGATCACCGCCTAGGGCAGAACTTTACGCTCACAGCTATTCTGGAAGGCGAGTTGGAGACTGTGATTCAGTCCTGCATTTCCCAGGATCAGCAGGAGCAGCTTGAGGAATTGGCGGCTTCGACTTCTGGTTCTTCGCTGTAGGGCGATCGGGTTTCTTTTTTGCGGGGTGGGTATTCGCACTCGCCCCATTTTATTCTTCCTAGAAGAACTGTTTTTTAGAATTTGGTAGATAGTCTTGAGCTAGCAACTACTAATCCTGGGTACAAATATTTGATTTTTATCGATGTCCTCATAAAACATACTCTCATGCTCAAGTGATGGAAAAATCATCAAAGATTTAGGTGAAGTGCGAGTTATGTGCATGTTCTTTTTTACAGAAAATAATCCTGGTTGATATGCATACAACAACCCTGGCTTACCATCTGTAGCAAGGTGAGCTTGGAGATCGCTCTCAAAGTATGCATATGTATGATTATGAGTTTCAGAAGCAGTAAGGTAGGCTTGAAAGAAGAATTTTAATGTGTTTTCAAATGACCGAACATCGCGTTTAATTGCGCCTAAAGGTAGGACAAAAATAGCATCAACTGAAAACAATGGATTCCAACAGCTACCCACAGGAACATTTCTACGTGAAAGTTCCATTCTTTCT
>NZ_JACJOR010000503.1:0-24637 GCF_014695615.1 Leptolyngbya sp. FACHB-711 | reverse complement strand
TCCCAAACCCATTTTTCTTATCCGGTGAAGGTGCATACGATCGAGCCAGGTTTGGTGCTGGAAGAGGAAGAATTTACCGTCACCTCTGCGCCGCTGACTCACCGCCTACCTGCCTTTGGCTATCGCGTTGCCGAAAAAGACCGCTCGGGACGGTTTGATGTCGATCGCGCTCAGGCAATGGGAATTCCCGCTGGTCCGCTCTACGGCAGGCTGAAGCGAGGCGAAGTGATTACGCTGCCCGACGGACGCCTGATCAACGGAGCAGACCTCTGCGGCGAAACGGAAATTGGGCGCAAGTTCGTTTACTGTACCGATACGATTTATTGCGAAAACGCGGTAGAACTGTCGCAAGATGCCGATGTGCTGGTGCATGAAGCCACCTTTGCTCATCAAGATGCCGAGCTGGCTTATCAGCGGCTTCACTCTACTTCAACGATGGCGGCTCAAACGGCATTAGGCGCACAGGTGAAGCAGCTTATTATGACCCACTTTAGCCCCCGCTATGCTCCCGGAAATTCGATCGTCCTCGAGGACCTTCTGATCGAAGCCAGAGCCATTTTCCCGCAGACGATCATGGCGCACGACTTTATGACCTACGAAATTCCGCGTCGCCAGTCTGAGGCAGAGAAATCCGAAGCGCAAAAAACAGAAACTCAGGAAGCCACAAAACCAGAAAAGCCCAGGAAATCCGCCTCGAAGACCGCAGGCAAAGCGTCTGCCTCTGCTGCCAAGCCAACTCCGGCGAAGTCAAAAGCTTTATGATTGGCTGCATGGCTGCGTTTTAAGGGCAATTCTGGCGGCAGTGATGCGATCGAACAGGGGAAGAGTATAATCTCACTGACATTCCCTCACCCCGGTGTCCTGTGAAATTAACTGCACCCACCCAATTGCTCTGGGCTTTGATTGGGCTGATCCTGACGATCGGCGGAACCCTGGTTGAGGCGTTTATTACCATTCCTCCGTGGGCTTGGGGGCAGGGTGTGCAGCCTTTGTCACTGGGCGTAACCTGTCAGGTAGGGGCAGTGCTGCTGATTGGCTGTCTGGCGGGAAGTCGTCCGGCTGCCATTTCCCAAATTGCCTACCTGCTGCTGGGCCTCACCTGGTTTAATGTGTTCACGCAGGGCGGCGGCTTTGACTATGTGTTTCGCCCCACGTTTGGCTATTTGTTGGGGTTTGTGCCAGGAGCCTGGATCTGTGGTTGGTTAGCATTTCGATTGCCGGCTCGACTGGAATTTCTCGCGTTTAGCAGTTTGATGGGTTTGCTGACGATTCATCTCACAGGAACGCTTTATTTGCTACTGGCGCAATCGCTGAACTGGGCAAAATTGGGCAGTCTGACCATCGCCAACGCCCTATTCACCTATTCACTTCAGCCGCTTCCCGGCCAAATGGCAATCGTGTGTGCCGTGGCGGTGCTGGCTTTTCTCCTGCGTCACCTGCTGCTTTACTGATGGTATGAGACTAAAGAATCCGTCATTTTGGGCTGCCGCACTCGTCGGGCTGATCGTAGATCAGGTCACCAAACTTCTGGTGTTTAGCACGTTTGAGCTAGGGCAAACGATTCCACTCATCCAGGATGTGTTTCACCTTACGTTTGTAACAAATAAGGGCGCGGCATTTAGTTTGTTTAGCGAAAGCGGAGAATGGCTGCGCTGGCTGTCGCTGCTCGTCAGTTTAGGGCTGATTGCGCTGGGCTGGTTTTCGCGACTCAATCGCTGGGAGCAGTTTGGCTATGGGTTCATTTTGGCGGGAGCAGCAGGCAACGGGATCGATCGCTTCCTGCGCGGTGAGGTCGTGGATTTTTTTGATTTTCGCCTGATTCAGTTTCCGGTGTTTAACGTGGCAGATATCTGTATCAATCTTGGGATTGCCTGTCTGTTAATCGTGGCATTTCGTCCGCAGAACGGAAACGGTCAAGCCAAACGTCCGCCTACAAGAGATTAGCAGTAGTTTTTTTTGCCTTGGGATCAATCCTCGGTGCTGGCAACAGTCTATGTCATAATCTTTAACAGAGTTTCTCAGATTTCTGTTCGATCGTTCTGTAATCTTTACGGTGAGTGCCGCTATGAGTACGGAAGCACTTGATCCCAAAACCCTCGATCGCTATGAGTGCGGAGCTTGCGGCTATGTCTATGAGCCAGTCCGAGGAGACAATACCAGCAAAATTGCTGCCGGAACTGCGTTTACGGAACTGCCGGAGAACTGGCGTTGCCCGGTCTGCACTGTACGAAAGAGCCGCTTTAGCAATATTGGTCCAGTCGGTAATCCCTCTGGCTTCAAAGAGAATTTGGGCTACGGGCTGGGAGTCAACACACTGACCCCCGGTCAGAAAAACATTCTCATTTTTGGTGGTTTGGCACTGGGCGTCATTTTCTTTCTCAGTTTGTACGGGTTAAACTAGCGCGGTTCATTCTGAGTCCAAGCTTGCTTAAACCTTGTTTGCTCGTCGTGGGCACGTCACTTGGTTTGTTTTAAGTCTGTTTGCCTGGTAGTTCCCGAAAGAGGTAATCGCTTCAACAGTTGCCCGCAGAGCGGTTCCTTCGGGGTTGCGCTTCGCGCTGATCGCTGCCAAACTCATCTCTCCTGACCTGAATTATTCCTTCTAAAAAGTCCGATGTACTCATTCGTTAAGTCTTTTAAGCAAGTTGTGATTGTGCTGGTGGCAGTGCTGCTGTGTAGTAGCTGTGCCAGAGGCTTCCTGGCATCTGCGACCGAAAACCCGTGGCAGGTGCTCACCTTACCGACTGAAGCAACGATCGCCGATGTCGCCTTTACCGACGATGCAAGTCACGGCTGGATGGTCGGCACGAATGAAACCCTGCTTGAAACGACAGACGGCGGCAGAACTTGGGAGCCACGCGAACTCGATTTGGGAGACAGCACTAGCTATAGCCTTTCGTCGGTCAGTTTCTCTGGGCAGGAGGGCTGGGTTGTTGGGCAGCCAAGCTTGATGCTGCATACCAAAGACGGCGGCAAATCCTGGTCGCGGGTTCCGCTGAGCGAAAAGCTGCCCGGTGCGCCGGATACGATCGTTGCTCTTGGTTCAAAGCAAGCCGAAATGACCACCAATGTGGGTGCAATTTACCGCACTAAAGACGGAGGACGCACTTGGCAGGCAATGGTTCAAGAAGCCGTTGGGGTGCTGCGAAACATTGAGCGATCGCCGGACGGTAAGTATGTAGCAGTTTCGGCTCGCGGCAGTTTCTTTTCTACTTGGGAACCCGGTCAGGATGCCTGGACACCCCACAATCGCACCAGTTCTCGCCGCCTTCAGAACATGGGCTATGGTCAGGATGGGCAACTCTGGCTGCTAGCAAGAGGCGGTCAAGTGCAGTTTAGTGATCCCAACGATCCCGAAAGCTGGTCGAACACGGTGAATCCAGAATTTGCCACAAGCTGGGGGCTACTCGATCTGGCGTACCGCACTAAAGATGAACTCTGGGTCGCGGGGGGCAGCGGCAACCTAATGGTGAGCTATGACGGTGGGCAAACCTGGCAGAAGGATCGAGACGTTGAGAATGTACCGTCTAACTTTTACAAAATTGTGTTTCTCTCGCCGGAGCAAGGATACATTTTGGGTCAGCGCGGTACGGTTTTGAGATATGAACAGCCCGCTTAAGGATTTGCCCTGGTTTGACTGTTGTAGGCTGTGCTTCAGGTCAGCGATCGATCGAATCCTATTTTTCGGTAGACTGCTTACGATCGCGCCTAAATTCTGATAGAAATCAGTTCAGAGATGGGCTGGTTTAACTGTCTTGAATTATCCTGAAGAATAGTCTTGAAAAAAGGAAATGGAGAGGTAGTAATTGACTTGTGACCAACTACGCTCTCCCGTATGATAGAGAGTAAGATTTCAATTGTTTGACTGGGAGGAAACTGGATGGCAGGTACTACTGGAGAGCGTCCCTTTGGCGATATTGTGACCAGCATTCGCTACTGGGTAATTCACAGCATCACAATTCCGGCACTGTTTATTGCAGGCTGGCTATTTGTCAGCACGGGTCTGGCATATGATGCGTTTGGAACGCCCCGCCCCAACGAATACTATACGCAAACCCGTCAAGAAGTGCCGATCGTTTCCGATCGCTTTGAAGGGAAGCAGCAAATTCAACAGTTTTTACAGCAAAAGTAGCTTCTAGCATTAGGTAACTATCATCAGACTACTATGACGAGCAATACTCCAAATCAACCCGTTACTTATCCGATTTTTACCGTTCGCTGGCTAGCCGTTCACACGCTGGCAGTGCCCTCTGTTTTCTTCTTGGGCGCAATTGCAGCGATGCAGTTCATTCAACGATAGGAGTCAAAAGATGGCACCTTTAGACCGTTCATCCAATCCCAATAAGCAGCCAGTTGAGCTAAACCGGACCTCTCTCTATCTTGGCTTGCTGCTGGTGTTTGTGCTGGGTATTCTGTTCTCCAGCTATTTCTTCAACTAGCCCTTTTGGGTCGCGATATCTCATTTTTGCTGCGCTTTGTGCAGGAGTCGCAATCTCTTTTTGAGCTGCACGTTGTTTCTGGAACAAAAAAGTTCTTGATCTTGGGAGGATAAAGTAGGCTCATGCTGCAATCAGGTAGAATTCCGCTTTGGGTTGTTGCAACGATCGCTGGCACGGGTGTGCTGGTGGTAGTTGGTCTTTTCTTCTACGGAGCTTACGCAGGACTCGGTTCCTCTATCTAAGCTTTTCGTTTTCCTCGGAATAGATATCATAATTTGCCCTTTCCATTTGGCGAGGGCATCTTTTTTGCAGTTTTTAGGTTCTGTAATTTTTGCGGTCGAATTCAGTTTTGCAAATTTGCAGTGTTAATAAATGATAAGAAGACAAAGAAATAAGAAGACAAAAATAAGTGCTAGAGGTGGCTGTTATCGCTCACTGTTACCGGTCATTGATCTGCGGTTCTCTGCAAAGGACAAAGGACAAAGAACCAATGACAAATGACAACCCCTGAATCTCCCTGGTTTCCCTATTTCTTCCCAATAATTTTGATTGAGTATTAAAAACGACCTGGTCAGAATTCCTTAGTAGGGTCATGAAAATGGGAAGACTGTAGTCCTTAACACAGAAAGCAGGCTCTATTCCAAAATTCAATGCCCTAGTAGCTGTGTAGTTGGTTTATTGCTCCTGAATGTTTTTTAATTGACTAATCGATCGCGCAAATTATCAGCATTAATGGGAATTTTGGAGTCTATGGTGAAGCGTTCTTCTCTCAAGCAATGGTCAGGAGTTTCCCTGCTGACTGCATCCCTGGTTATGTTTGCAGGCTGTACTGCTCCGACGGCAAACAATCCAACCGAAAATTCTGCGGTTCCTGCTGCCCAAACTGCGGCTCCGGCAAATGAAGAGCTAAAAACGGTTAAGGTGCAGTTGTCTTTCCTGAAGCAAAGTCTGGATGCGCCGCTCATTATCGCAATGAACAAGGGCTACTTTGCCGAAGAAGGGCTGAATGTGGTTTATGAGCGCGGCTTTGGCAATGCCGACACGATCAGCAAATTGGGAGCAGGTTCCTTTGACCTTGCGTTTAGCGATATCTATAACGCGATGGAGTTCAACAGCAAGAACCCCAACGATCGCGTGATTGCAGTCGCTTCAGTTCATAGTAGAGCACCCTTCTCAATCATCACTCTAAAGGAAAGCGGCATTAATTCACCCAAGGATTTAGCGGGCAAGAAGCTGGGCGCACCCGCAGGCGACGGACCCCGAAAACTCTTCCCGGTCTTTGCTAGCCAGGTGGGTATTGACCCAAACTCCGTGCAGTGGACAACGATGGAGCCAAAACTGCGCGAAAGCTTCCTGTTGCAAAAGCAGGTTGATGCCATTAGCGGCTTTGCGACCTCTGCCCTGCCCGGTTTGCTCAAGGGCGGCAAGCAAATGAGCGACCTCAACGTGTTTTACTACAACGACAATGGCATGGATTTCTACGGCAACTCGATCCTGACCAGGGCAAGCTTTGCCGAACAGAATCCTGAAGCCGTGAAGGGCTTTGTTCGGGCATATCTGCGCGGAATGCAGGATGTGCTGCGCGACCCATCTGCCGGGCTGGATGCTGTGATGGCATCAGACGACAGCAAGCTGATGGATCGCAACGCTGAAAAAGTGCGGATGGAAATTGCGCTGGAGCGGATGTTTATTACGCCAGAAGTCGAAAAGCTTGGTCTGGGCGCAGTTGACCCGAAGCGGCTCGAAACGACGATCGAGCAAACGGTGGAAGGCTTTGGTCTACCCAGCAAGCCAGCTGTTTCTGATGTCTTTACCAATCAGTTTTTGCCTGCTGAAGCCGATCGCCAGTTGCCCCCCGCCAGCGAACGTAAGCCCCTGAGCTAGAGCGTGTAGTTCTCAGGCGATGGATAGGGCGAGGCAGCTTTTCCGTATTTTGTCTTTCTACCCATCGTCTGCAGTTTGTTTTTCGGTTGTCCTTCACCCCTGTCGATTCCTTATGTTTCAACAGACCACCGATTCCGCCAAGGTTCAGCCCGTTTCTGCCCCTGGAGATCCTTTGCTGGAGTTTGATCAGGTTGGGCTGGAATATCCATTTGAAGGTTCAATGCGCTGCATTATCCAGGAGGTCAGTCTTTCGATTCAGCCGGGAGAATTTGTGGCGATCGTTGGTCCATCGGGCTGCGGCAAAACCTCGATTTTGCGGATGGTATCTGGTTTAAATCCTGCGCCGATCGGAGCGGTGCGCTACCGGGGCGAAACAATTCGCCGTCCGATGAAGAATGTTGGCATGGCGTTTCAAAATCCGGTGCTGCTGCCTTGGCGATCGACGCTGGATAATGTGCTGCTGCCGCTGGAAATTGTGCAGCCTTACAAGCGGGAGTTTAAGCAGCGCAAAGCAGAATTTGTGCAGATGGCGCAGGATTTGCTCAAAACGGTGAAGCTTCAGGACTTCCAAAAGCAGTTTCCCTGGCAGTTGTCGGGCGGAATGCGGCAGCGGGCTTCCCTTTGTCGAGCATTGATTCATCAGCCGGAGATTTTGCTGCTGGATGAGCCGTTTGGCGCACTCGATGCTTTCACCCGGGAAGAAATGTGGGTGATGCTGCAAGCCCTCTGGATGCGGGTTAAGTGCGTCAGCATTCTGATTACCCACGATTTGCGTGAAGCAGTTTTTCTTGCCGATCGGGTTTATGTGATGGGTGCGCGTCCCAGCTCAATTATTTACGACGTGAAAATCGATCTACCTCGTCCCCGCACCCTCGAAATGGAACTCTCCGACGAATTCAACCACTATTTCTCCACTCTCCGGCGGCATATCCAGCACTAACTGCTAAACCCGCCCCTACAGCAGACCAAAACCTTCACCCCCCTAGATATGAATCGATTCCTCAAATCTAAAACTGCTAGTTTTGTGCTGCCCTTTGTCGCGACGGTGCTGCTGTTTGCCCTGTGGGAACTGGCAGTCATCCTGTTCAAAATTCAGCCGTTTACCCTGCCTGCGCCCTCAAGCATACTTCAGGCAATGATTCAATTTGCGCCGCAGCTGATGGCAAATACGATGAGAACGCTGTGGACAACGCTCGTCGGCTTTTCGCTTGCGGTACTGGTCGGTGTAGTGCTGGGGTTTCTCATCGGCTACTCCCGCCTTGCCTACCAGACGCTTTACCCCCTGCTGGTGGCGTTTAATACGATTCCGAAGGCGGCAATTGTCCCCCTGCTGGCAATCCGGTTTGGCGCAAATGCAATTCCAGCAACGATTACGGCTTTTCTGCTGGCGTTTTTTCCGATCGCAGTGAATGTGGCTCTAGGGCTGGATACGGTGGAGCCAGAAATGAAAGACGTGCTGCGATCGCTAGGTGCAACTCAGGTCGAAACCTTCCAGAAGGTCGGCTTTCCCCATACCCTGCCTTACCTTTTTGCGTCGCTTAAGATTGCTGCCTCGTTTGCCTTTATTGGAGCCGTAATTTCAGAATCGATCGCTTCAAACGCCGGACTGGGATATTTGATTGTGCAGGCAACATCCGACTTCAACGTGCCCCTCGCCTTTGCTGGACTGGTGGTGCTGGCACTGATGGGGGTAATTCTCTACGGCTTCTTTGTGCTGGCTGAGAAAAAGATTATTTATTGGGCACGCTAGAACCAGGAAAGCTCAGGAGAACCGGCTAATCTACAAATAAATCGATCGGCAAATGTCCATACATCTCGTTGATGCCGTCTTCGTCTGCTGACTGACAGGAGACTAGCACGCCTCGATGTTGGCCCTCGTAAGGGCTGGCGTAGCAGGACATGGTTCTGGAATTGAACTTGATATAAACAGGTCCTTCGATCGGCTGAAGCTCCAGGCTCGGCTGATAGCCTAGTGCTTTAGTATAGGCAGCTAAGGCAGTGCGTCCCGCTTCAATCGAGTCTGCACAAATCCCCAGCATTTGATAATCAGACTCCGCTGTCAGTAGCATCAGGGCTTGTTGGAGCTGAGGACGATCGCCCAAGCGTGCTTCGTCTGCTTGTCTATCAGGTGGCTGCAAACCAGACGACTGCAAACAGCTAAATTGCTTAAGCAGTTGATGGGCTTCATCCAGCGTTAGAGCAGCAGAACTAGACATAAAGGATACTAATTGCAATCGTAAAAATTAGGAAAACTGGAGAAAGCTGATCTCAATCACTGTAATGGGCAGATCGTCAAGCGTAAATAGAAGTAGCTGCTTTATCCCCGCTCATTCCGGTTTCAAAATGACCGTAGATTGACCGGATGTTTTGAGATAGGCTTACTCGCCTGGCAGTAGGTTTAGCTTGATCCCCGCTGTGTTCTCGGCAAGAAATAGAAATTAACAATGGGGAAAGCACTGAGTTTTATAACTTAAGAGTCAGGATTAATTCCACGATTCTAAAGAGAATCTGAATACCGATCTACGGTCTGAGATAGGCCAAAGTCTCACCGGATAAAGACTTCCCGATTTTTTATTCGGGAAAATGAATCGCTAGCCTAGACGAAGATTGAGATTAGCTTTTTTAACCAATTAGACATTCACATCTTATGGATACGACGGTTAGGGGGGTTTCATCCTGTCGGCACTGCCAATTTTACAAGATGGAGGGGCGGCGTGGCGGTTTTTGCTATCAGCTTGGGGTGCTGGTTCAGGGACGCTGGCGGGCTTGCACGTTTGCCACTCCTCTGTTTGCTACCTCGGTTACTCCACGGTTCTCTGAAGGAGAGATTACTGCAGATGTCCCCCAATTAGTGTCTTTGCAGGAAGCCCTAGAGGAGGCGATCGCTGCTGAACCCTTCATGCCTTTGGAAGAATACCCTAATCCGATTTCTGGACTTATTGCGTCCAATTCGTAGCCTGTGTAGATTGTCCAGCAAAATCGTTCTTCAGTAAGGGCAAAGATTTTGTATCTTCACAAGCATCAACCTGGCAGCCAGACCAGACCTAGTGGAAAGCGACGAAGTGGAAAGGTACGAATCGCTTATGACGGTGCCTTAGGAGCTATCACGGGACAGCGATGATGAAGCAGCTTTCTACACCCCACCGTCAGCTCTTGACTAGGCTGCTCTTTATTGGACTGCTCTTTTAACTGAACTTAGGATCTCAAAGAGGAGCACCGCTTGATCAGGGTGCAGGATTAGGAGAAAACCTTAAATCTCTGGAATTCAGAACGGAGAGAGAGGGATTCGAACCCTCGTTAGAGTTACCCCTAAACAGCATTTCCAGTGCTGCGCCTTCAACCACTCGGCCATCTCTCCAGGGGATATGATTTGTGAGCCATTGCTGTTCACAAGAAAACTATGGTAGCAGAAATCAGCCGCAGAAATCCGATCGCCCCAAAAATATCCCCTCGACAATCCAGTCCCGATTGCCAGTCCCGATTGTAGGTAACGAGGCATCCTAACAAATGTCTCGCTAGCGACTCAGACAGAAGGACATGGCAGCCACTATGATGAGCTATTGGGCATTAAGGATCTGAGCATCGGCTGTTAGGGCAGATGTTCCGTTGTTTAAGCTTTGCCCGAAGCAATTTGAGGCTGATTCATGACGCGCGTTTACACCGTTCGGATTCAAAATCCGCAGAAGGGGACTTGCTATACGGTTCAGGTTCCCGAAGATCGATACATTCTAATGAAGGCAGAATCGCAGGGTGCAGATTTGCCATATTCTTGCCGTAATGGAGCCTGTACTGCCTGTGCCGTTCGAATTCACTCTGGCGAGGTGTATCAGCCGGAAGCGATGGGGCTGTCTCCGAAACTGCGGGAACAGGGTTATGCGCTGTTGTGCGTCAGCTATCCGCGCTCGGATTTGGAAGTCGAAACCCAGGATGAAGATGAAGTGTATGAGCTTCAGTTTGGGCAACATTTTGGCAGAGGAACTGTGCGGCGCGGACTGCCACTAGACGAGGAATAGCATCCATGACTGAACCGATCGGCGATCGCCCCACGGTTAATCCACAAATGGTTAATGCACAAACTGCCGAACTGCAAATTTTTCTCGATGTTGCGACCGAGGCTGCATTAACAGGCGGAGCAATTCTGCAAGCATTTACAGGCAAGCTGGAGCAGATTCAGGAAAAGGGACGACCAGGTGATCTGGTAACAGAAGCAGATAAAGCAGCAGAAGCGGCAATTCTAGAAATTATTCGGCGGCATTTTCCCAGTCATGCCATTCTGGCAGAAGAATCGGGACGCTCCGGCGATGAAGGCGATTGGTTATGGGCGATCGATCCCCTCGATGGTACGACGAACTATGCCCATCAGTATCCTGCCTATTGCTGTTCGATCGGGCTATTGGTTAAGGGCATTCCTCAAGTGGGCGTGATTTTCGATCCGTTTCGGCAAGAGCTATTTCGCGCTGCAACTGGATTGGGCGCAACCTGCAATCGGCGATCGATTCGGGTTTCTCAGACCGAGCATCTGAGACAGAGCTTACTGGTGACGGGCTTTGCGTACGATCGTCATCAAACCCCCGACAATAACTATGCCGAGTTTTGTCATTTCACCCATCTAACGCAGGGTGTGAGACGGAGTGGGTCAGCCGCCCTTGATCTGGCGTATGTTGCCTGTGGGCGACTTGATGGCTTTTGGGAGCGGGGTTTGTCGCCCTGGGATATGGTGGCAGGCGTAGTGCTGGTGCGCGAATCGGGGGGAGAAGTGACGGCATACGATCGCAGTTCGTTTGTACTGGAATCAGGGCGAATTCTGGCAACGAACGGACGCATTCATCAGGAAATAAGTCAAGAATTGCTGCAAGTGAAGCCGCTTGTCGATAGCAGCCATCTTCCATCACTCAAGACCTGAGAATCTACCGCGAGGTCGCCCAAGCGGATACGGATTCAGCAGTTCTCATTGGTTAGATAATCGCAGTACACTGAAGGGAACCCTAGACTAGACCTGTTGAGGGTGTGAAATCAGCAGCATGGCTTTCAAAATTGAGCAAGGGCTATTTAGTCTTAACTTCACCGATTACCACGCAATTTTAGGCGTTGCGATCGATGCAGATCTAAAAGAAATTCGGAAACGATATCTGCAAGTGGCGCGTCGCCTTCACCCAGACAGTAACTCTGCGGCGGATGAAACCGATCGACACCGAGCAGCCAATTTCCTGTCAAAGCTGGTCAATCCAGCTTATGAGAAGCTGTCTCAGGAAAAGAACTACAGCGAATACTGTATTCTAGTGCGGCTTAAGGGACAGCAGGCACTCCAGCAGCAGGAAACCGTGGCACTGATGACAGATGCCGCGCTAAAGCTGGCAGCGACTAGCGATGTAGACAACACTTACCGGGCAGCTATGCGCGAACTTGCATCCCGGCAATATGAGCAGCTTGACCAGGCGATCGACATGATTGGGCAGATTAGTGAACTGAATCTGGTCTACCTGATGCGAAAGGAAAAAAGAAAGGAGTCCCCGCTACCTTCGCCTCAGAGCAACTCCTCGAATCCAGCTGTCAAAGCCGCAAATGCTCAATCCCCAACTCCTGCTCAGCCTGCGCCTGCCGCCCCACCGACCCGCGACGCGCTAATTGAATCCTACCTGTGGCGAGCACAAGAGCTTGAAAATCGCAAAGACTATTCCAAAGCAATTTTGGAACTTCGCGAAGCATTAAAACTGGAGCCAACCAATAGCACCTGCCATAGCCGCTTGGGAGTTGTCTTTCTCAAGACCAACCAGCTTACAATGGCAAAAATTCACTTCAACAAGGCATTAGAATTGAATCCCCAAGATGCGGTAGCCTTGGAAGGTAAACGCAAACTAGAGGGTCCAGGCAGCAAGGCAGCCACCGCGAAACCAGATGCAAAAGGCAAAAAGCCGAATGCAGGAGGCGGAGGTTTGTTTGGGTTGTTTGGCGGCAAGAAGAAGTAATTGTAATGGTTTATCAACCGCCTGTCGGAGCGCGAGATCTGTTTCCCCTGGATGTCGCTCAAAAACGCTGGATCGAAGATCATATTCAAACCGTCTTTCATCGCTGGGGCTATCACCGGATTATTACCTCTACCCTGGAGCGGCTGGAGACCCTTATGGCAGGCGGGGCGATCGACCCAGCAACCGTAATCCAGCTTCAAGACTTAGAAGGGCAACCCTTGGGGTTACGTCCTGAATTGACTGCCTCGATCGCCAGAGCTGCTGTTACTCGCATGGCAGGTGTTCCCTATCCACAGCGGCTTTATTACAACGCCAATGTGTTTCGGCGGGCAGAGCAGGGCAACCACAATCGGCAGCAGGAGTTTTACCAGGCAGGCGTTGAGCTACTGGGCGCGGGCAGCGTTGCGGCGGATGCAGAAATTGTGCTGCTGCTGGCAAACTGTTTGCAGGCGTTGGGATTGCCCCACTGTCATCTGATTCTGGGCGATGCCGGGCTGACGCGATCGCTGCTGTCAATCTTTCCGGGAAATGTGCGCGATCAGGTGCGAGAAGCGATTGCCACTCTGGATCGAATGCGGCTAGAAACCATGAACCTGTCGCCAGAACTGCGAGAACGGGCACTGCTGCTGCTCGATTTGCGTGGAAATCCGGCGGATGTACTGCAAAAAATCTCCGGCTTTGACTTGGAGCCTGCTCAGCGAGAAACGGTCAACAACCTGAAACTGCTGCTGGAACTGCTCCAAGCCAGTCAGCTTCAGGAATCGCTTGCGATCGTGCTGGACTTAAGCCTGATTCAAACCTTTGACTACTACACGGGCATTGTGTTTGAGGTCGTCAGCGGTACGGCTTCCGGTCAGCGAGTTTTGGGTCAGGGGGGACGCTATGACCAGCTTCTAGAGCTATATCATCCTCAAGGAATTCCCTGTCCTGGAATCGGCTTTGTGCTGAATATTGAGGAACTGCATCAAGTTCTGCTTAGTCGAGAAAAACTGCCGCTCCACACCCCTGCCTGCGATTGGCTGGTCGTAGCCAAAACGCCTATATCAATGGCAAATGCCTTCGCTTATGCTGCAACGCTGCGAGAGTCTGTCCCGCTGGTGCGAGTTGAAGTGGAGCTGGGCGATCGATCGAACCCGGATGACATTCGCAGCTATGCTCGTCAAAGACGAATTCGCCAGATTGCCTGGGTTAGTGCAGAAGGGCGATCGGAGCTAGAAACGCTGAACTAATCCTTGCCTAAATCGTCTAGACTAATAGCCGAACCTGGGTTCAATCAAAGACTTGGAACCAAAATGAGATTTGCCTCGTCCAAGATGGGCAGTCTAAGATTCAGATAATTTGAATTAAACTTTGCCTTTCGCTGTCTTTTCGATCGCGCTAAGCGTTGATTCAAACCTTCTGACTAAACCAAACTGTGCTAATCAGTTGATTAAAGTGATTAAAGCTGCATTGGGGCTGATTGTTGTGGACACCTCGAAACCCTCTTATCCCGCTTTGGATTTTGAAACATCTGCCGATCGCCCCAATGAAGAACCTACTAGAGAGCCAATGACGATTTCTACTCGCAATCAGTTACCGCTTGCTTCGTGTGCTGTTCCAGTAGCGCACGCTTCGAGGCATTCTCCAAAGGCAATCACCGCTGCTTTGCCGTGGTTGCACTCAACCCGCAATCTTGATTTTTGTCTGCTTGCCCTTTGCTCGTGCTTGCTGGCAGTGCTCTGTCATCAAGTGGTCGTGATGCCAGGGAGCGGGACTGCCGCTAGCTCGATCGTTTCTTCTACCGCGACAACGCGATCTGCCCAGCTTGATTTTCTATTTAAAGCAGGGCTGTTTACAGGGAAAGAGCAGCCAGAAATCGGGGACGAGGAAGATCCGGTTTAATCACTTTTAATGACCAATGCGAAGGCACAAGCGATAGACTGCATGAAGTCAAAACGATTGCCTTCTTAGTCCCATGATTTTGCATAGCCTGATTTATATTCTGGCGGTTTTGGGTGCAAACTACACCACCACGCCAGAATGGTTTATTCCCTTGCCCCTGTTTGGGCAGGTTGCCTTTGGAACCTTTTTGTTTGGCGCAACATTTACACAGCGCGATCGACTCCATTACGCAGGGCGTCGCTGGGTTTATAGCACGATCGCCGTCGCTGCGTTCGCCAATGTGTTAATGAGTTCAGTGCTCGGTGTGCCGATGCGAATTATCATCGCGTCATTTGCTGCAATTCTGCTTTCCGAGACTGCTGATACAGAAATTTATCAAAAGCTGCTTCAGCGATCGTGGTTTGTACGCGTTGCCGGAAGCAATGCCGTCTCGATTCCGTTAGACACCTTCCTGTTTACCCTGATCGCGTTCTGGGGTGTGCTGCCGCTCGATCAGATTCTTGCCCTGCTGGTGGGTGAAACCCTGGTCAAGTACCTGATTGGGGCATTGACTGCCCTTTATCGCGGTCGTCAGCCCGACCCCATCCAGAACGGACACCAGGGCTAGCGCAAAAAGCTGGATACCAGCCAGAGAATCACAAAGGTGACGATCGCTGCAAAACTGTCTGCCGTGAGCGAGAGTGCGCTGAGCTGTGGCTGGAGCAGAGCTGCAAGCTGCGTCCCTACTACAACCCCTACAATCAACCCCAGCAGAGTCAGCAGGGTTGCCCGCAGGAATTTATTTTCTTTGCGATTCAAGTAGTAAATGCTGAGACAGATTCCTAGCGCAAGCGGCAGGGCGGGCTGCATCACTAAACTGAGTAAACTAGCCGCAAGAAACAGACCCCCAGGCAGCACAATTTCACTACGCCTCGGCGTATCAAGGAACTGCTGAAGCCAGTTAGAAGTCTGCTGCGCGACAACAGGGGTGGATTGAGGCACTGGCTCTGCTAGCTTTTCCGGGAAGCGAATTCGATCGGGCACTTTGATCTTGCCTTCCTGACGCAGGCGGAGTCGATCCATCAATATGGCATCATAGGCGGCTTCGAGCGCCTCAACCTGCTTGCGCTCACTGCCGCAAGCCTCAACGAGCTGATTTTTAGCGGTTTGGATTTCGTCGAACGAGGCATCTTCATCTACCCCTAGCTGTTCGTAGGGATTTATATCGCTCATTGCTGACCTCCGGAGGACTCCCTTGACATAATTCGATTATGATTGGCATTAAGAAGTTTGAGGATGAGAGCAATCGCGACGCTCGCCGCCTCATTCCAAGTTTCCATTAATACTGCTAGCCTATAGTTTAGCGATCTACCCTGAGTTTGCGAATAGAGTTGATCAAAATCATTACAGCATCCGCTGCCTGACCGAGTGCTCTACTGCAAAACGGAAGCTTGTTATCTGTAAGATGTCTAATTCTTTAGGCAATAAGTTAATAATAGTTCTGATGGCAGCCTATCATGCAGAGTATAGATCTATTGTGAACCTCATCGAAGTGGAATCGCTCGGTCGCTTGAAAAATTTACCTCAGCTTTAGACTCACTGCTGAGGTGTTGCCCATCTACGCTCATTCACGATTGCTAAGGTTATGGCTATGGCACCAGCCAAGATTCTCGTAGTTGATGACGACCCCGCAATTCGGACGCTCATCCACCGATTTCTCTCTAAGCAGAATTATCAGCTCGAATCCGCAGAAGACGGCAAAACGGCTCTGGCAGTGTTTGAGCAATTTAATCCTGATCTTGTGATCCTTGACGTTAATCTGCCCGATGCGATCGGTTACAACCTCTGTCAAGAAATGCAAAGCCGAACAGGGGTGTTCGTGCTGATGCTGACCAGCCGCAGCGACGAGGCAGATAAAATTCGCGGATTCTCCCAGGGAGCGGATGACTATCTCACCAAGCCCTTTAGTCTGGGTGAACTGGAAGTGCGAGTTGGTGCAATTCTGAAGCGGCAGCGACCCGTGACCGCTGCTGAGCAGCAGTGCCTCACCTTCAGCAGTCTGGCGATCGATCCAGTACGGCGAGAAGTGACGCTAAACGGCGACATGGTTCCCCTGACTGCCCTGGAATTTGATCTGCTGCACTTCCTGGCTAGCCATCCAGGCCGAGTCTGGCGGCGAGCAGAGCTAATCCAGAAGGTTTGGGACTATGAATATGTGGGCGACCAGCGCGTGGTGGACGTTCACATCGGGCAGATTCGTAAAAAGATCGAGATTGATACCTCTCAGCCTGCGCTGATTCAAACCGTTCGCGGTGTGGGCTACAAATTTGAGGCTCCTCAATTTGAAAAAGGTGAGTCTGCAACCTGAGTCTGCAACTTAACTTAATCAATAATTGATTTGCACAATTGATTTGCCCTTCACGGAAGTTGATATCCAGCAAGGTTGATTGTTTTCGGATGCTCGTATCCCTGAGCTACAGCAAAGGCTGGTAGCTTGGGATCTTGAGTCCGTCACTACCAGCCATTTAGTTATTTTGGGTTAATACAATTGGGTCAATCGCTTCCCGATCGTGATTAGGCAGCCCAACGCTGAGCCACAACTTCTGCCAGGTCAACCACACGCTGGCTATAGCCCCACTCGTTGTCATACCAAGCAACAACTTTGACCATATCGCCACCCATCACCATCGTCAAGCTCGCATCCACGATCGACGACGCATCGGTTCCCCGGTAGTCGCAGGAGACCAGCTCCAGATCGCTGTATGCTAAGACGCCTTTAAGCGAACCTTCAGCAGCGTTCTTCAGCACTTCGTTGACCTGTTCTACGATCGTCGGCTTCTCGACCTGCACGACCAGATCCACGATCGAAACGTTGGGAGTGGGAACGCGGAGCGCAATCCCGTTCAGCTTGCCCTTCAGGTCAGGAAGAACTAGTGCTACTGCTTTTGCCGCCCCGGTCGTTGTAGGAACGATATTGAGCGCAGCAGCTCTTGCCCGACGCAGATCGCGGTGGCTAGCATCCAGGAGTCGCTGATCGCCTGTGTAGCTGTGGGTAGTGGTCATGGTGCCTTTAATGATGCCGAAGCTCTCGTGCAAGACTTTGGCGATCGGCGCAAGGCAGTTAGTGGTGCAGCTTGCGTTGCTGATAACGTTGTGCTTGCTGTGGTCATAGTCATGATGGTTGACGCCCACCACAAAAGTTCCATCATCGCCCTTGCCCGGAGCCGTAATCAAAACCTTTTTAGCCCCTGCTTCTAAGTGCTTTGATGCGCCTTCCTTTGAGACGAACACGCCCGTAGACTCGATGATTAAATCAACATCCCAGGCTCCCCAGGGCAAGTTTAGGGGATTGCGATCGGATGTGCATTTGATCACCTTGCCGTTGACCGTGATGGTGTTATCGTCCGCACTTACATCAGCATTGAACTTCCCTAGCATGGAGTCGTAGGTAAGCAGGTGAGCGTTCGTTTTGGGGTCGGAGGTATCATTAATGGCGACCACCTCAAGATTACTGCTCTCGCGCAAGGCCCAGCATCGTAAGAAGTTTCGTCCAATTCGCCCGAACCCGTTGATTGCTACTCTAATCACTGCGTCTTGCCCTCTGTGAACGAATAAAGATCGATAGTAGTGAACCAGATCATACACTCTTAGGAGTTTGCCTCTCAAGAGTTGGGGATCAGAGATTGGGGGCAAAAAACGGGCGTTTCTCAGCCTGGAGACAGCCTAAAACCTTTGAAGGACAAGGATCCTAGCGTATCAAGAAGCAATAGGTCTTTATGCCTACTATCTTTTGATAAGACTAGTTAGTCCAATGTTGGAAGTGTTTTCTAGTAATTCATTTTCGGTTTGGGGCGATCGATCCGGTTTGGTGGCGGCAGGAGTAGGGGCAGGGTTTGCCAAAGGACATGGACGTGAATGGGTCTGAAGGAGTCAATTTCTAGCAAGCCTGTTCGATAAAATTTTTGTGGCTGCTAGAAATTTGGAATAACGCGGCTGATTAATCTCCTGGAATTTACACTTCATAGAGATGATGCGTTGCGATATAGTCCCGCACGGCTTCCGGCACCAGATAGCGAATCGATCGCTGCTGCTGGCAATGCTGGCGCACCAGGCTTGAGGAAACCTGCGCCATCGGCATTTGCAGAAGCTGCCATCTGACTTCGATTGCCTCAGTCCGCAGCTGGTCCGCCACCCTATCACAGCAGGATTCTAGCTGCTCAAGCGCATTTGCTGACACTGTACCCGTGGGGGCACAACTGTGCTGAACTGAGCGGGTATTCGCTCGAGGGGCAACCAGCCAGAGGCATTGTGGAATTAGCTCACGGCGACCGACCCAGCGCGGCAGGGAATGAAAAGCATCTAATCCTAAAATCCAGTGCCACTCGCAGGCTTCATAATGGTGCTGCAATGCCTTGAGCATATCGATTGCGTAGGCGGAGGCGGCAGGAGCGGCAATTTGCTCGAACGGGGGCAGGCAAAATCGGGGATGGGAATCGATCGCCCGTTGCACCATTTGATAACGGTGGTGAAAAGAAACGGGTTGAACGGTGGTTTTATAGGGGGCATGAGAGGTGGGAACCCACAAAATGCGATCGAGCCGTACCTGCTCCAGGGCAGTTTCAGCAGCGAGCAGATGTCCCCAGTGAATCGGGTTGAATGTGCCGCCAAAAATGCCTACCTTGCTCATAACCCAATTTCTTCTTTTTTTCTGGAATCACTCAAACGAATGGTGAAGTGATCCTAGATTTATTTGTTAGACTTACCCGTTACCAGCGATACCAGAGTGTAACAATTGTTGCTTTTTTCAAAACGACTGTTTCCTCTTTTCAATGGGAACGCTACGATAAATCCTCAAAATTGCTTCTGCCGTCAGAAAATTAGGAGTTCTGCTGAATCGATCGAACCGATCGCTTCGTTGAATCTTCGTGCTTCTGAGTGATTAATTGCGATATTTCGACGCAAATCAGGTTGAAAAAACTGGTGTTGGAGAGATGTCGCACAAAAAGCAATTCTTGCTATGATATCGCGTGTTATTTGGTGTGGTGTGGTGTAAGGAGCTATGATGCTGAACTCTGTGGACTTCAGCGGGAGACCATTTCATTTCATCGGCATTGGTGGAATTGGAATGTCTGCTCTCGCGTATGTACTCACCAAGCGCAAACTGCCTGTTTCTGGGTCAGACCTTTCTCTCAACCATATTACGCAACGGCTTCAGGAGCAGGGCGCGCACATTTTCTGGAGTCAGGTTGCCGATAATCTCAAAGCATTCTGTTCGGCAAGCGTTTCTTCGGGAACAGAGATGCCATCCGGTTCAATTCAGCCAGTGCCGACCGATTGTTTCCTGCCCCAGGTCATTTGCTCGACGGCAATTCACCCTGCTAATCCAGAATATCGCGCTGCGCTGGAGATGGGGTGTCCGATTTTTCATCGATCGGAGTTGCTTGCCGCATTGATGCAGCAGCAGCGTGGCATTGCCGTTGCTGGAACCCATGGGAAAACGACTACTAGCAGCATGATTGGCTATTTGCTGCTTAAAGCAGGGCTAGACCCCACGATTATTGTCGGCGGCGAAGTGAATGCCTGGGAAGGCAATGCAGTTGTCGGTCAGGGAGAATATCTGGTTGCAGAAGCGGATGAGTCGGATGGGTCGCTGGTGCGGCTTGCGGCTGAAATTGGTGTTGTTACAAATATCGAGCTGGATCATCCCGATCACTATGCCACCCTCGATGAGGTGATTGATACCTTTCAAACCTTTGCGCGGCAGTGCAAGACGCTGATTGGCTGTGTAGATTGCCCAACGGTGCAGGAAGCCCTTCAGCCTACGATTACCTACAGTCTAGAGCCCTCGGCTGATGCAGATTACACGGTCGATCGCGTGGTTTACAACGCAATGGGAATTTCGGCTCGCGTCTGGGAAAGGGGAGTGCTGCTGGGACAGCTCGAACTACGTCTGTTAGGACGGCATAATCTCAGCAACTCGCTGGCGGCGATCGCGGTAGGACGAAAGCTGGGCTTGGGGTTTGAGCAGATTGCTGAAATTCTGGCAACGTTTGAAGGCGCACGTCGGCGATTTGAGCATCGCGGAGAGCATAACCAGATTCTTTTTATTGATGACTATGCTCATCACCCCAGCGAAATTCAGGTGACGCTGGCAGCCGCTCGTTTACGTGCCCAGATGACGACACCGCCCAGACGAGTGGTAGCCGTGTTCCAGCCCCATCGCTACAGCCGAACTCAGACTTTTCTTGCAGAGTTTGGCCAGGCATTTAGCGACGCTGATTTAGTGGTAATTACCGATATCTACAGTGCAGGCGAGCCCAATGTGGATAATATGACGGGACAGCAGGTGGCAGACACGATCGCCACTCATCATGCCCAAGTCATTTATCAGCCCACGCTTCAGAGCACGGCTGCCTTTTTGATAGAAACCTTGCTGGCAGGAGACTTGGCGATCTTTTTAGGTGCAGGAAACCTCAATCGAATTATTCCTGAGCTGACTGCTTATTACCAAAAAGTTGATGAAAGCCGAGTAGAGGCTTGCGTTAGCCCTGCTTAGGGGTATATATCCCGCTCCGGGTGCGCTCTACCGCTTTGATCCTTTATTGTTTCTGCAAGCATTCTCATCCTGCATCTTTATGACCCTTTCCCATGATCCCACGACTGCTGCTCCCGTTCAACCCAAACTGGGCTATCGAGCAATGCCTGAATCATCCTTCCTCCCGCTGGGGCAGCCACCGCAGCCGATTCGTCTGCCAGGAACAGACTGTCTCATCAAGCCCAAAGTCCCCCTATCGACGCTGACCTCGTATCGGGTCGGGGGTCCAGCGGAGCTTTATGCCGCCCCTCGCACACTCGAAGATTTGCAGCTCAGCCTTGCCTGGGCAAACGATCGCGGTTTACCAGTTACGTTTCTGGGGGCAGGCAGCAATCTGCTCGTCAGCGATCGAGGTTTGCCAGGGCTAGTGATTTGCACCCGACGGCTTCGCTACACCCACTTCGATGAAGAAACGGGGCAGGTGACGGCAGGGGCAGGCGTTTCGCTAGTTCGGCTTGCATGGCAAGCGGCAGAGCGAGGATGGCAGGGGTTGGAATGGGCAGTGGGAATTCCCGGAACGGTAGGCGGCGCGGTGGTGATGAATGCGGGGGCACACCACTCCTGTACTGCAGAGATTTTGGTCAATACAAACGTGTTAAATCGATCGGGTGAGCCGTCGCTGCTGCTGCCTGCGGATTTGCGCTATAGCTATCGATCGTCCAGTTTGCAAACCGCTGCGGCAAATAAAGATCAGCCCCTCCGGCTCGTGACCGAAGCAACCCTGCAACTGCAACCCGGCGCACGCCCAGACACGGTACTGGCGGCTACAACCGAACATCTCGATCAGCGGCGAAATACCCAGCCTTATCACCTGCCAAGCTGCGGCAGTGTGTTTCGCAATCCTGCATCGCACAAAGCGGGGTGGCTGATTGAGCAGACGGGCTTAAAAGGGTATCAAATTGGCGGAGCACAAATTGCCCAGCGTCATGCAAACTTTATTTTGAATTGTGGTGGAGCGACTGCAAGTGACATTCTGAATTTGATTCGCCATGCTCAGGAGCAGGTCGATCGGCGCTGGTCACTGTGGTTAGAACCGGAAGTGAAGATGCTGGGCGAGTTTCAGGCAGCTTAATTTCTTTCGGTTGCTTTCGATCGATAGCTTTCGGCGATGCAAAGGCATTGTCACCTATACTGGAGAGGTTAAAAACATTGCGCCCACTCTTGGGAGCCATTGCATCCTCGCAATCCAGTTGTGCCAGGTGGGAATAATGGTTAAGTAAACGTTCAACCCTGTAGCGAGAGAGTATGTCAAAAGGACAAGGTTTCGGCTTCGGTCTGGGCAAGATGAAAGAGCTGACTGAGGCATTTAAAAAAGCTCAGCAGGTTCAAGAAGGCGCGAAAAAGCTGCAAGAAGAACTGGAGCAGATGGAAATTTCGGGCGAAGCTGGCGGCGGACTGGTCAAGGTCGTGATGAGTGGCAACCAGGAGCCTCGTCGAGTCGAAATCGCGCCCGATGTGCTGGGCGAAGGCGCAGAAGTGCTGTCTGACCTGGTGACTGCGGCAATGAAGGATGCCTACAACAAGTCCACGGCAACAATGCGGGAACGGATGGAAGAATTAACTTCTGGTTTAAATATTCCTGGAATGTAGTCTGGAATCTGATCTGGAATGTAGTTCTGATACTGCTCAACAAAAATACCTTTGGCAGTTCCCCGGCTTTGCAAGCAAGTTAAGCTGGGAATTGTTTTGTTAATTTGATCAGACTGTACAAATAAACCGTACAAAGCGGCAGAAATGTGATTCTGCGATAGCAACTTTAATTGAGAAGCACGAGGGGCAGCAGCCCCTTTATTTTTTATTTTAATTTTTACCTTTTAATGCTTTTATTTTTCTAGTGCTTTTATTCTGATTGCCTGTGAATGCGTCCAGTAATGATGCAGAATGATTCAGATCGATCGTCTTGACCACCTGGTTTTAACGGTACGGGATATTGAGAGAACTTGCGCTTTTTATACTGCCGTTTTGGGTATGGAACTAATCACCTTTGGTGAGGGACGAAAAGCTTTGCGGTTTGGTCAACAAAAAATTAATTTGCACGAGGCAGGCAAAGAATTTGGACCGAGAGCAAGTCATCCAGTTTGTGGCTCTGCGGACTTATGTTTGATTACCTCAACGCCTTTGGCCAATGTTTTGCAGCATTTTCAGCAGCATCAAATCGAAATTGAAGCGGGCATCGTCGATCGGACAGGGGCGATCGGTTTAATTCGATCGATTTACATTCGTGATCCAGATGGCAATCTATTGGAGATTTCGAGCGACATCGATGCTGAGACGCTGACGAGCCAACCTGATTAAACGTCCTCTCCAAGGAGCATCCTTTCCAATGTACATTCTGCTGATAACGCTCATCTTTATTTTGTCGGTTCGATCGTTTGCTGCCTTTTTGAACCCCGCTCTGAACTCTGACAATGCCATTCACATCCTCATGGCGTATGATTTGCGTCTACCACAGGACTTTTATTATTGGGGACAAGATCGTCTAGGAAGTTTAGTGCCTATCATCGGGCATTTCTTGCTGAAAATTACTTCCGTATCGCCTGTTATTGCAGTTTCACTCGCTCAATATCTACTACTTCTGATTGGATTTCTTGCGTTTGCTAGCTTGCTTAAAAGCAACCTTCTCAAAGTTATTCTTGCGCTCGCCTGGTTTTTGCCGCTGGTTCCCTTTACTGAGTTAGTGATGAACTCTCAGCCCTATGGTCCTCAGATGGCTTTTATTGGCATTGCGATTGTGCTCGCAAGCCGCTTTGAGAATTCTCCGTCGATACAAGGTTTCAAACGACAGCTTTTTATTGCACTGATAACGATCAGCCTTTTTATTAGTATCTGGCTATCAGACTTTTCTCTTGTAACGGCTTTGTTATTTGGTGGCATTGTCGTTGGTTCTATCTATCAGCGGGGTAAGAAAAATGTAGCGTTGCAGGGATTAAAGCGATTTGGTCTAACTGCTGGGGATGCCATTAATGTTGCTCTGACCTCGGCAATTGGCATCGCCTTTATTGCTTATGCTAAGGAAAATGCAGCTAATACGCCGTCCAGGTACAGTACCTT
This sequence comes from Leptolyngbya sp. FACHB-711, assembly GCF_014695615.1. Classification (NCBI taxonomy): domain Bacteria; kingdom Bacillati; phylum Cyanobacteriota; class Cyanophyceae; order Leptolyngbyales; family Leptolyngbyaceae; genus Leptolyngbya; species Leptolyngbya sp. FACHB-711. Next base: position 842 of record NZ_JACJOR010000503.1, on the reverse strand, counting down.
TAACAGCTTCAGCGAAGTTCAAGAAATTGTGGCTAAGTTGCTGTCCTCTGTGCTACGAACAATCACCTTCAAAAATACTTTTTTTCTAACTGCCCCAAGACGGGTTCTTTTTTTGGGCATTCACGCCATCCTTGTCGTTGTTTTGATAGCCACGATTGCTTATTTAATTCACCGTCTGCGAAAGCACAAATCGCTTACCGTTTCTAAATGGTGCTATCTGTTTCTGCTGAATGCGATCGCGAGTTTAATTTTGCTGCCGCTTTCCAAGTGGGTTTACATTAATGGAGCAAATCTGAGGTATTTTACAGTCAGCTACATTTCCCTTTGGCTAGCCGTTCTTTTCTTTGCAGATGGACTCAAAGGAGCTAACTCTAAACTGATGAGTTTGCTGCTCGTCCTGGTTGCTCTTGCCTCTAGTCTGAGTCTCCCACCTCGAACGTATGCACTCAATGCACCTCAACCTAAAATTCAAGAATTACAGGAATTTCAGGCTCTAGGCAAAGCTGGATTTATCGGTGGATATTGGAGTTCTTATATCCTTTGTACTGTGAATCCGGCTCAGCTCAACTGTACTCCTTTTGATGAAGCAACAAATCAAAGTCCCTGCTTGCCTAACCCTGAGCAGCAGAAAAAAGTGGGTAGAGTACGCTGTCGTCGCTGTACAAAGCGGGTATTCGAGTCTGAAACGATTTACCTGGTTAAAGAGAAATGGCTAGATGAGTTTCCTGAAGAAATTCAGCAGTTTAGGCACTGTTTAGTTAAGGCTGGAGACGCTAAAAAAGTGGGCGATTATACGATCGCTCCTTACCGAGATCGAACCAAAGGCTTAGCAACAGAGCCAG
>NZ_JACJOR010000502.1:0-4155 GCF_014695615.1 Leptolyngbya sp. FACHB-711 | reverse complement strand
AGATTAAAGCTGCCTGTCGCCTTAATCCCAGATCAATCTCGCAATCCAATTCCCCTCGATCGTCGTATCTAATTTCAGGAATCATATATTTGATGGCGGAAAAATATGACCCATGTTTTTCGCGCTGCCGATGCCGTCACGCTGCCCCTAATGCCAAACCCTGTGTCTAAAACTGCTTCTGAACCGCCGACCGATCTAGAACTGCTCAATGCGGTTAAACAGGGTCAGGTCGAATGTTTGGGAACTTTGTACGATCGCTATTCGCGTCTGGTCTACGGATTGGCGTTCAAAATTTTAGAAAATACTGAAGAGGCAGAAGATGTGACTCAGGATGTGTTTCTCACGCTGTGGCGGCAGGGTGCCTACAATCCCAGTCGCGGGTCACTGAGCAGCTTTCTCACTACAATGACTCGATCGCGATCGATTGATAAGCTACGGGCACGGGGTACAAAGTTTCGTTTTTTGCAGCGATGGCAGGCGTTGACTCGGACAGAAGCGGTTTCGGCTTCTCCTTTAGAAATGGTATCGGTGCAGGAGCGATCGGAACTGGTGCGCGAAGCCCTCTCGCAGTTGCCGGACAGTGAGCGACGGGTCTTAGAAATTGCCTATTATGAAGGTCTGAGCCAGTCTGAAATTGCCGATCGCCTGCAAGTGCCGCTGGGAACAGTGAAGAGCCGATCGCGCCAGGGCTTGCTGAAACTGCGCCGAACTTTACAGGATTATCTTTAGCATTCGCTGCTCTGTCTTTTGTTCTTTCATCTGATTTCTTTTGTTTTTGATTTTTTCTGTTTTTGATTTCTTGTTTTTGATTTCTTTCATTCTCGCCGTGATTTGCTTCTACGATTTCCCGCAATGACTTTATCTTCGCGTCCCGAAAACTGGCAGGAACTTTTGGCAGGCTATGCTCTGGGTGATCTCAGTCCCGAAGAAGCGGAGGTGCTCAGGCAACTGCTGGACACCCATCCTGATTTACGTCAGGAAATGGCTCAGCTTCAAGAGGTACTGGCACTCATGCCCTATGGACTCCCCGAACAGGAACCGCCGCCCCATTTACGCGAGGCGATTTTGCAGCAGGCGCGATCGGAGCCAAAGACGAATCGGGTTTCGCGTCGTTCTCGTCAGCCCCGCTTCTGGGTGGGTTTAGGAGGAGCCGTTGCTGCCCTGGTGGTTGGGGCACTGACGGTCGACAATTATCGCTTGCGCCAGGAAAATGCCACTGCGAAAGCCCTGGTTGCGACGCTAAAGCAGCCGAATTTGCAGCTCTTTAGCCTTCAGGGAACAGGGGATGCGACTCAAGCTTCAGGCAGTTTGGTGGTGAATCCGGGGCAGCAGGTTGTGATTGTGCTGGTGCAGAATTTGCCGCAATTGCCTGCGGATCGGGTGTATCGACTCTGGGCGATCGAGCCGGGCAAATCCCAGCCCATCTTCTTCGGAGAGTTTAACAGCAACCCGACAAACCAAACGAATGCAGCCTGGCAAATTCCTGCAGTCACGTTGAATGCGCCTCCCGAAAAGATGCTGATTACGGCTGAAAAAGCGGCAGATCCGCCTGTTCCGGCAGGAGAACTGGTGATGAACAGCCTGTGAAAAGGATCTCATCAAACCTCGTAAACTTCGAACGGAAGCCGATCGGGATCTTGGAAGAAGGTAAACCGTTTTCCGGGCAGTTTCTCTTCTTCTAGAACCCCTGCCTCACTAACATTTCAGAAGACTTCCTTTTCTAAAGACCTAAAAAAGACCTAAATCTCACACCTTTGCTGTTTAATGCGGGGTGGAGCTTTGTCATTCTTAACAAACTGTTGTGAACCAAGAATACACCTCTGTTTAGGGATAAGTTTACATCCCCTCTTTTAGTAAGTAGGCATCAGAGATAGCCCGCTCATCTTAGCTTCCGTCTAATTCCGTTACAGGGATCTTAGGCAGAATGCAAGGCGAAGACCGACGGAAGAAACGCTGAAGAATTCGGGTTAACTGCCGAAATCGGAATATTATACGGAAAATTTGTCGGGTTAATGTCTGAGTTGGGGGATTAGACGGAATTGATTCAGCCTAATTGCCTCTACAGGGTAAATAGCCCGAATCAGTTCGGCATAATTAAGAGTTAGGCGTCTGCCTTACCTCGATGAACCCTTAGATTTACCAGAAGCTTATGGTACGAATCTTCGATGGGCGGTTGCACATCCACTATGGTCAAGCTTACATCGAACCTTTCGAAAGCAGGGGCGTTGGTTTAGAAGATTCCTTTTGCGGCCAAAACAACGGACTGTGTGGAGCTGCTTCGCCAGGAATGCTTTTTCTCCTTACAGGTCTGCACACCGGCGATGTTAGCTTTGTCCTTGATGTGCTGGACGCTCCGCCACCTCTTGATGATACTTGGGAAGAGATTGTGGAAGTTTCCTTCGCCCCCAGTTCAGAAAAGGTGATTTTGTCTGAATGGGGGGGTGAATATGTGTGCGATGTTCCGCTCCTGCAAGAAATTTATCGTGTGCGCTACTGCGCTCGTGATATGGATCGCGGAAAAGAGATCGATACTTATGGAGAGGGTGAGCCAGTAGACTTTTATGCTTTGACTTTCTGGTGAGCTGATTCAGCCCCGGATGTCGTGATAAAGCAAACCTCGCAAGTAGCAGCCTACTGGCACAATTGGGTACGAACCTTGAAGCTCTAAATTCTTTCCACCCGTGATACTCAAGTCGCATAACAAATCGCTGAACCGGAACGGAGGCAAGCTGTATAGTTAAGTCCTAAAGGTTATCGTCGTCCGGTTAGCCCAATCGTTGGGCTGCTGATGTTGTCGGTTTGGGCTATACCTGACAGCGATCGGTGAGATGCCTGATGTGAAGTTAGTATTGGTTGTGAGAAATTGCTCTCATGGCTAGGACATAGGTTCAGATGCTGCAATGAGAAACCTCGTAATTACTCCCCCGTTTGCATTGCCACTCTACATTCTTCCAATTAGTCTGTGGCTGTTGAACTGGTTTTACCTGATCGACCCTTATTTTGAAGCAGTCAGTCAGCTTGATAGCCACACAGACGGACAATCTATGGTAATCGGGTTAGGTCAAGTCACAGCATTGCCTGCCCTTCCGTTCATTGTTTTCATCCTTTTTCTGATTCTCAGACAGTATCCAGGCTCTGCACCCCTGTTGTCCTGGAACTCTCAGAAACAGGGGTTAAGCATTTTCTGGACAGTATTGTTTTTATCCTTGTCCTTTATCTTGATTACGGAAGCCCAGCAAATGATGTCTTTAGGGCTGTGGCTAAATGCTTTAGCCTGTTTGACTTGGGTTTATCTATTTCTAGCATTCCGTTCCATTGTGATAGAAAAAACAAAGGATGTTGAAGTCGTACTCCCAAGTACCGATCCGGAGTATCTCATTTGTCCCCGATGTAAGTTAGAACAGTGGCGAGGATATGATGAGTGTCAAAAATGCGGCAAACACATCGCACATTTCCAGTGAGCAGCGTACCCCAACACTGCGCTGGAGCGGATGAAATGAAAGTGCCTACTGAACTCCTAGGCTCTCTGGCACCGCTCAGCTTCGCCGTTATACAGTTTGAACATTAAGCTTGCTGATATGGAGATCGTAACCAAAAGATTTTTGCTGCGTGATTTCGTTGAGTCAGATCGATCTTCATTCTTAGACTATCAAGCTGATCCTCGCAGTCAAATCTTCTACGAACCAGGTCAAGCTAGTTCCGAAAATTCAATACGTTTGTTTAAGACATTTTGCACATGGGCTTCTGAGCATCCTCGTCTTAACTACCAACTTGCGATTGTGCAACGGCATGAACCTTGCATGCTTATCGGCTGCTGCGGACTGCGGGGAAGAGGGTGTGATGCAGGTGAGATGGAATTGGGGATTGAACTTGCACCTGACTATTGGGGACGATATGCCTACGCGATCGAGGTTGGGCGCGCCCTGCTCGATTTCGGGTTTTGGGAACTAAGACTAGAGGTGATCTCTGGCTCTACTGTAAGTGCAAACGTGCGGATTGCTCGGTTGGCAGAGTGGATCGGAGCGGAAGTAGTTGCCATCCGTCCGGCGGGCTCTACATGGATGTCCGAACAAGGTTGGAGCGAGGTAGAGTGGCGAATCACGAGAGATCAATGGGAGCGTCGCATCACTGTATAACAATCGCAATGCACTGGAA
>NZ_JACJOR010000501.1:0-17009 GCF_014695615.1 Leptolyngbya sp. FACHB-711 | reverse complement strand
GCGTGGTCTTAAACGTCAAATTGCCTAACTCCAGGTCAACAGCCGCATTGAAGGCTTTGCTGATCGCAGTGAGTTCTGCTGAAGCTCCCCCGGCAGCGGGTAACCGTCCCAGATTTCCCACGTTCGGAACAACAAAGTTCTTCGCGCCCGCACTTTCTAAAGTTGAAACAGCATTTTTGATATTGAGACTTCCCTCCCGCAGCAGCGCCGCTGGATCTGCAAAGGTTGTACCTGCGCCCGACGGGTCTGGTAGGGGTGATCCTCTGAGGGTATCGATGAAGTCGTTAGAACCTGCCCAAACAATATAAAGCCCATCTGGGTCTGCACTACCCGTGCCAACCCTACTTCTGAAAGCATCAATTTGATCCAGTAAGCCGGGAAGGTCCCGCCTGACATCGTCTTCAAGAACATTGCTCCGTCCGGTGGTTGCCCCGCCAAATGCAAGGTTATTAGGCTGCTGCAAGCTGTAGCCAGTGCCCAGAAGGGTTGCCAACTGCTCAACCGCGACGGGTCCGTTGGAGAATCGCCCATTAAAGTAAGGGGGGCTTGGAGGAATCAGTCTTCCGCTGGCAGCAAAGGCATTGCCTGTATCAGAGATGCTGTCGCCGAACACATAAATATTTTTTGTAGCCATCTTTTCCTTTTGATTCTGTAACTGTTGATAGGTCAGAAGGCGAAGCTGCGAGGTGAGGACGATGTGAAGCAGTTCCCCTCTGGGGCGATCGGTTCCCTATCTTTTGATCGCTCTTGTCCAGCTCCTCCAGTGCTATTGCTTGGCATAGTACCATTATTGGCTTACCCAGTTCTTCAGTTGACAAACCTGCTGTATCGCTCACCCATCCATCGAAGTCCGATGCCCGATCGAATGCTGGATTGTGATTTATGCTGAAAACTGGATCTCACCCAATCTGTTCAAAACAATCAATCAAAGCAGCGAATGCCCCAGCGAAATGATCTAGATTTTTATAATCGTGTTGCCGACGAATGGTGGTGCGAAACGGCGAAAATCTACGCGCTTTATCACCTGAACCCAGCCCGCTTCCAGTATTTTGATCACCATATTTCTAGTTGGGCAGGCTTAAAGGTTTTAGATGTTGGCTGTGGCGGCGGCTTCTCCTGTGAATATTTAGCAAGGCGGGGCGCGATCGTGCATGGTATTGACCAGTCACCAAGCTGCATTGCTGCGGCTCAAAAACACGCCTCAGTGAGTCAACTGGCAATCGATTACTGTCACGCATACGCCGAATCTTTGCCCTATCCAGATCAAAGTTTTGATGTCGTCGTCTGCGTGGATGTTTTGGAGCATGTGGCAGATTTGCAGCAGACGATCGCTGAGATTCATCGCGTCTTGAAACCAGGGGGAATGTTTTGCTTTGACACAATTAACCGCACCTTTAAGTCAAAGCTAATTATGGTCTGGCTGCTGGAAGATTGGCTGCGTCAGATTCCGCGTGGGATTCACGACTGGCAAAAGTTTATCAAGCCAAAAGAACTTCAGAATTTAATGGTGAAAAAGGGTTTTGAGGCGATCGAAATTCAAGGGTTTAATGTGTTAGGTGAAACGGTGCGAGAAAATATTGAAGCTTATTTGCACTATCGTAAAACAGGCGCATTTAAGATTCGCTTCAGTGACAACACATCGGTCATGTATATCGGCAAAGCAAAACGCCTATCAACTTCCTGAATGGCAGTTTAAGGCCCAATTTAGCTCAGTAAAAATCTAGCTCAATAAAAAAGACTGGGACATTGCCCAGCCTAACTCAAAACAACTAAGATATTCCGCTTGGGAGGACTGACTTAGAGCTTCGGAACGTACTGCTCTTTCTCAGGAACCACGGTGTATTCTGCCACAATCTGACGGAACTCTTCGCCGTCGATCGTCTCTTTTTCAATCAGCAAATCAACCAATCGATCGATGACTTCGCGGTTATCGCGAACGATTTTGCAGGACTGCTCGTAGCAGTGTTCGACAATCGATCGCACCTGAGCATCAATCCGGGCAGCAATCTCTTCTGAGTATTCCGAGCGAGACATCCAATCCCGTCCCAGGAACACTTCACCCTGCTGGCTTTCCAGCGAGAGCGGTCCCAAGTCAGACATACCGAAGCGAGTGACCATCTGCCGCGCCATGCCAGACACTTGCTGAAGGTCGCCGCCTGCGCCTGTCGTGACTTCTGCATCGCCAAAGATGACCACCTCGGCAGCGCGTCCGCCCAGTGCGCCTGTGATTCTTGCCATAAGCTGCGATCGAGAAATGAGACCCTGCTCCTCGTTGGGCGTAAACCAGGTAAGACCCTGCGCTTGTCCGCGTGGAATCAGCGTGACTTTTTGAACCGGATCGTGGTCTTTCATCAGCGTCCCGACGATCGCGTGTCCAATTTCGTGGTAGGCGATGAGTCGCTTGCTCTTGCTGTCTACGAGGGGCGTACCTTCCATTCCCGCCACAACCCGATCGACTGCGTCATCAATTTCGAGCATCGTAATGGCTTCTTTACGACGACGCGCTGTGAGAATTGCCGCTTCGTTCAGCAGGTTTGCCAGATCCGCTCCAGTAAATCCGGGCGTCCGGCGGGCGATCGCTTCCAGGGAAACGGCTTGGTCAATCTTTTTATTGCGGGCATGGACTTGCAGCACTTCCAGACGACCTTTGATGTCCGGTGCATCTACTGTCACCTGACGATCGAAGCGACCGGGGCGCAGAAGCGCGGAGTCCAGGACATCGGGACGGTTCGTTGCCGCAATGATGATAATGCCCGTGTTGCCCTCGAAGCCGTCCATTTCGGTCAGCAACTGGTTCAGGGTTTGCTCGCGCTCGTCGTTGCCGCCGCCAATTCCAGCCCCCCGCTGCCGTCCGACTGCGTCAATTTCATCAATGAAGATAATGCACGGCGCGTTCTCTTTCGCCTTCTTGAACAGGTCGCGCACTCGGGACGCACCGACTCCCACAAACATCTCTACGAACTCCGAGCCAGAGATGCTGAAGAAGGGCACCCCTGCTTCTCCGGCGATCGCCTTTGCCAGCAGCGTTTTTCCGGTTCCGGGAGGACCGACGAGCAGCACCCCTTTCGGAATTTTTGCGCCGACGGCGGTGAAGCGTTCGGGTTTTTTGAGGAAGGTCACGACTTCCTGGAGTTCTTCTTTGGCTTCTTCGATGCCTGCTACGTCGTCAAACATAACGCCCGTTTTGGCTTCCATCATGAAGCGGGCTTTGGATTTGCCAAAGTTCATTGCCTGACCCGGACCACCAGGAACGTTGCTGGAGCGACGGAACAAAAAGAATAGTCCACCAATCAACAGCAGCGGGAAGATCAGGTTGCCCAGTAAACCCCAAACTGCACCATCGTTGCGGGGCGGATGGAAGTCAAAGCTGATGTCTTCTTGCCGCAGGCGGGTGATTAGCTCAGGCGTGTTGCCCGGTAGATCAACCCGGAGCCGCTGCATTCGACCGTCTAGATCGGGATCGAGCGCTTCAACGATCGCCGTTCTACCGCCCTCGTACAGGTCAACGCTGGTGACGCGCCCCTGATTCAGATAATCGAGGAAGCGTCCGTAGGTCATGCGAGTGCTTGCTGTGTTAGTCGCCGCACTCATGGGAGCGGTCGAAAATGCGCCCTGCCACAGAAAGAAGCCAATAATCAGGGCTGGCATTGTCCAGAGAAGGATGGCTCTCCAGGAAAGTTTCATAGTGGTGTGTTGCCTCTTATGGATGCAGCAGGTTCAGCAGCGACTGAATCAAAAGGATTTGCTATAGGAGTATGCGAATTCCACTTGTGGAGCGGATTCATCAGTTGGATTTAGTCGCTTGTAATTTCAGTGTAATTCTCCTCTGCTGTTCCGCGAAGGACAGGCGAAGCAGAGACGCTGCCGAAATTGCTGAGAACGAATCTTAACTAAATTTAACGTAATTACGAGATTTCGGGCAACTTCTCCTCTGGTCTTCTGCCCTGTCTTCCTGCTTCAGCTCTGCCGTTGATGCTTTGATGCCTGCGATCGATGAGCAGTCGCGAAACGGGTAGGATTCGTCAGAGTGAGGAAAAAATGAAAATACCTGGAACGGGTGTACTAATTTAAGGAATCGTGATAGAACAAACGTATCAAATTCGGTTGGAGCTGGTCTGTGGCAGATCTGGCAAATCTCCCATTAAATCTCCTATTGATAGCCCCCTTTATCAACAATTATGCAATGAGGCGATCGAACCCTATGGCAGGTAAATCTTCTCCCGCAAGTTCCCAATTGGTGTCCCCGTCTATTCTGAGCGTCGATTTAGGGCGCACCTCAACGAAAGCAAGTGTTGGACGGCATCCCGATCAGGTGATTTTAATTCCCGCGAATGTTGCCCATCTCACAGTTGAGCAGGTGCGGCGCGGTGGCTTTGAATCTCAGCCCAGCGATCCTTTGCTGGATGTTTGGCTAGAGTTTCAGGGACGGGGCTATGCGGTCGGCCAACTGGGCGCAGACTTTGGAGCGGATTTGGGCGTAGGGCGATCGAAGGTTGAGGATGCGCTGATTAAGGTGCTGGCTTGCGTCGGCTATTTTGGGCTGCGCGATCGAATCTCGGTGGTGCTAGGGCTACCTTACTACTCACAAGAGCAGTTCGATCGAGAAAAAGAGCATTTGACTAGCCTGCTGCGCGGTCCCCATGTGATGAGCTATCGCGGGGAACTGGTCGCGATCGACGTTGAGCAGGTCTGGGTGATGCCGGAAGGCTACGGCAGTCTGATTTGGTGCGAGGCAGACAAAAAGGCATCCGGTGCAGATTTTCCGAACCTTTCCGTTGCCGTGGTCGATATCGGGCATCAAACCACTGACTTCCTGACGATCGATCGCTTCCGGTTTGCCCGAGGCGCGTCTAAAAGCGAACCGTTTGCAATGAGCCAGTTTTATGAGCAGGTGGCGGCTCAGATTCAGGGCGCAGATAGCCAGTCGCTCTCGTTGATCGAGGCAGTGAACCGATCGGAAGGCGAACGCTTCTTCCGTCCGCGTGGCGCAACGACTCCCACGAATTTAGATGACATTCTGCCCAGTCTGCGGCGTAGCTTCGCCCGCGAGTTATCTGTTCGCTTTGTGGAATGGTTACCGGAGCGAGTAACAGATGTCATTGTGAGTGGCGGCGGCGGCGAATTTTTCTGGAACGAGCTGCGTCCCCTGTTAAAGGAAGCTCGACTGAAAGGACATCTGGCAAAGCCTTCCCGCAAAGCGAATGCGCTGGGTCAATTTCTTTATGGCGAGGCACAAGCCTTAATTTTGCTGAGCCAGGCAGCCGCGAAAGCCTGAACAAGCAGCCTGAACTGGTTCGCCTTTGCTGAATGTCCCTTCATGTACTGACAGCACGCCTCCTGCCTTGCCCAATATCCTTCACCGGAGATTGACCTATGCTCGATCGCCAGCAACTTTCAACAGGAACTCATTTCATCGGCAATCAAACTTCCTACTGCAATCGATCGGTATGGTTTGCTGTGACCGATGCCGACCAGCTTTTGCTGCAAACGATCGACCACCTTCTGGAGGCAGGAGACTACAGCAGTTTTAGCGAGCTGTGTAAACAGGCACTCCGGGCTTGGCTGCTGCCCGATGATCCGCAGGCAGATTCAACGCTGATTGTGCTTCAGCAGCAGATAGTAGCTTTGCAGCTTCAGGTGAATCAGCTTTCGCAGCAATTGTCTCAGGCTCCTGCCCCTGCCCCGGCTGAACCAATCGCTGTCCTCGAAGCGCAAGTTACCGCACTGATGGAGAGAGTGGCTCACCTGGAGCAGTGCGCTGCCGAGGGCGACCCGCTGGAACTGCCACAGGACTGTACAAAAATTGCGGTTCCCGGGATGCCAGTTCGTGAAGCCGATCCTTTGCTCAATCGCCTGGTTGCCCTGCTAGAGGATTTTTAAGCAGGATGAGAAGAACTTTACTTTTAGGGGTTGATTTCACTGATGCGAATGACGTAAGGCGAGTAGGTATTTTGAGCAAAGGAGCCAACCCAAACCTGATACGTGCCGGAGAGCCACTGTCCTGCAATCCCAGGATTTTTGCCGGAAGTGTCATCGTTGCACCAGGTTCCGCCCGGTCCACGAACCACGATCGTGGTGTCTTCGGTGCTTTGCACTTGCAGGCTGAGACGGCTAAAAAACTGAGTCAGGACGATCGTGTGATCCGGTTGGGCATCAACAAAGCCATTGCAGGGGCCCGTCGCCGTATTGGGTCGCCCAGTAATTTGATTGGCAGCCCGATCGCCACCGCTAATGCCGCGAAGGGTTGTGGGATCAGGCGTGAAATTGGGGCTGAGCGTGACGTTCTCAAAAATCGTCAAGGGTTGAGCGGGTGAAGTTTGGGCACTGGCAGCCGCAATGTCAAAAGTCATGTTAAAGACTCCGGGCAGCAGCCCAGCTAAAACAAATGCAAATCCTGTCGATCGACGAGTGATTTTCAACCCTGGCTGATTCATAGTGTGATTTAAAGAACTTCGTTCATGGAAAGTCTGGTGATGCAGGGAAAAACGTGCAAATTTTATTTCCCTAAGCTCAAGTGAACCAGGGAACATGACCAGAGGCAATCCTAAACTGTTCCTTAACCTGTGCTTTTCTTAACCTGTGCTTTTATTGACCAGACTCAGCGATCGCCACTGCCTGCTTAAGCCGGGGCAACGCCATTTGGTGCTGATGCAGCAGCAGCCAGGACTCGACCAGATCCGGTCCCTGAAGGTCACAGGTGAGAGCCGCCCGCAGAGATTTCATCAACAGTCCTTTTTTGATGTTCTGCGCTTTCACCACCGTTTGCACGATCGCCTGTGCCCCTTCTGCGGTTAAATCAGTGACGCTTTCCAATTCCGTGATTACGCCTTTGAGCACGTCTCCCACGCCTGCCGAAACGAGTTGCGTTCGGGCGGCTTCGCTGTACTCTAGTTCAGGGTCAAACAGATAACGCGTCATGGGAACTGCGTCTTCGAGCCGTTCTAGACTGGCGGCGATCAGTGCGGTGAGCTGTTCTAGCCAGGGACGATTGCCTTCTGCATTCACTGGGTAGCCTGCCTGCTGCCAATGGGGAATCAGCAAATCCGTCAGCCGATCGATCGGCATGGCGTGGATATACTGGCTGTTGATCCAGTTGAGCTTGTCCCAGTCAAACTTTGCGCCTGCTTTGTTGACGCGATCGAAGCTGAACTGCTGTGCCGCTTCCTGCAGAGAAAACAGCTCAGACATTCCTTCTGGCGGCGACCAACCCAGCAGAGTCATGTAGTTGACGATCGCTTCTGCGGTGTAGCCCATGCGCTGAAAGTCAGAAATCGAAGTCACCCCGTCTCGTTTCGAGAGTTTTGCGCCTGCCTGATTCAGGATCAGCGGGCTGTGTCCAAACTGGGGCACGGTGGCTCCTAACGCTTCATACAGCAGGATTTGCTTAGGCGTGTTGCCAATGTGGTCTTCGCCGCGAATGACGTGGCTAATCTGCATATCAATATCGTCTACGACCACCACGAAGTTATAGAGCGGTTGTCCGACATCCTCTGCTGCTGCTGCCCGCGCAATCACCATATCGCCGCCCAGATCGCGCCCTTTCCAGGTGACGGTTCCGCGCACAAGGTCATTCCAGGTGATTTCACGATCGTCCTCGATCTTGAAGCGAATTACGGGCTTGCGTCCTTCTGCCACAAAAGCGGCTTCTTGTTCGGGGGTGAGGTTGCGGTGGCGATTGTCGTAGCGGGGGGCTTCGTTTCGCGCTTTTTGTGCCTCGCGCATCGCGTCCAGCTCTTCGGGGGTGTCGTAGGCGCGATAGGCTAAGCCTTTGTCGAGCAGTTCCTTCACTTTGGCGCGGTACAGATCGAGCCGCTTCGTCTGGTAAAACGGTCCTTCGTCCCAGGTCAGCCCCAGCCAGGTCAAGCCATCGAGAATATTTTGGGTATATTCGGGGCGCGATCGTTCCAGATCGGTATCTTCCACCCGCAGAATGAACTGTCCCCCCTGATGGCGGGCAAACAGCCAGTTAAAGACCGCAGTACGGGCAGTACCAATGTGCAGATTTCCGGTGGGACTGGGAGCAATACGAACGCGAACAGACATAAAAATCCAACAGTGAAAGAACAGCGGTAATTTTTCCCGCGCTTGGACATTCTTAGAATTCTAGCGAGTCTCGATCGCCTTCGATGCTGCAGATTCTAAATTTCCTTTGGGCTGAAGCAGTTAGGAGCTAGATAAAATCTCATTTTTGTAGGACTCGTAGGAATCTGGCAGAAATTGTTTGACAAACCTCCAGAGAGTCTGCATAATAGAAATCGCGCCAAATAAAGGCGAAATTAAGGGACTGTAGTTCAATTGGTTAGAGCACCGCCCTGTCACGGCGGAAGTTGCGGGTTCGAGCCCCGTCAGTCCCGTAAAAGCTAAGCAAAAAAGCTAGGTAAATAGAGAGAGCTAAGCAAGCTCTTCTCGAATAGAAATTCTACTCATTGATAGCCCCCAGCGCTTTGAGCGTTGTTTTTTGTGACTGCTAAGCAAACCGATTCAATGCGATCGTTTCTGGCATTGCCGTTTATGGTATCGTCACCCAAGCCGTCAATTAGTCGATCGTTTTTGGTTCTTCCAGTAATATCGCCACCGCCCTCACCATCATCAACAAGATCGTTCCCGGCTCCGCCACTGCAAATATCATCTCCACCCTATCCGTGCAGTCGATCGGTTTCTCCCCGTCCATCATATTTACAATTCAATTGAATTCAATTGATCTCCTTCAAATTTATCTTTTCCTTTTGAACCACGTTTAATAATTCTTTCGTTAGCCATTGTTCCATCTCCGCGCTTGTTTTTGTAAAGTGCGATCGCTGAAATGAGGGCAGCAGCCTGCAACCCGTAAGGCTCATAAGATGCTGAAAGTAAAATTCCGAGGGAAGGATGCGAGAAAATGTTTTGTCTCTGCATTCAAGACCCAGATTAAGCAATCGGTTCGGTTTTGCCAGTCCGAAAAAGCCAGAAAAAGCTAGAAAAAATTAGATGTTGAGGTTTGATCGATATCTAATTGATGAAAATGGTGCACAGCAGGAATTTCAGCAGCGTCGGCTCGATCGCTACACCACTGGGTGGAACGTTTGAATCAAAAGGTGAATCAGAGAGCGAATTAGAAAGTGAATTGAATAGTGAATTCAGACAGTAAACCTCCTGCATAAATGCTCGCCCTCTCCCTAAAATTCCTCGTCCAAAATTAAAAGAGGAACTTTGAGATTGCTTTCCGATCTAGGTAGGAGGTTTATTAAATCAGCCAGTGAATCAGCCAGTGAATTTGAGGGGGAATCAGACAAAAGTACGGCTTTCGACCCTGAACCGGATGGCGATCGGCTTGGTACACGGTTGCAAAATGCCTTTTGCCCAATGGCGAACCGATGTTAGATCTAGGGTGATTGAAAGACCTGCTTGCAGGAAGGTTCTGGATTTCCTGCATGCTTTAGCAGAAGTTGAGTGCGTCCTACCTGAACAACGGAAATAGTCCTAAGATGCCAGATACAATTCGTCCCAGCGGTCCCAGCGTGTCTTCGGTGGCATCGGAGAAGCTAGCAAGCCCCGATCGCCCGACGACGATTACATCTCCTCTTTGTAAAGGCGGATTACTGGCAGACTCGGCTCCCTGACTCAAGTCGATCTCCACTTCGCTTTGGCTGACTGTGCCATCCGGGTTTAAGCGAACAAGCTTGACCTCACCGGTTCTGGCACGCCTGAGATTAAAGCCACCTGCTGCCATCAGTGCCTGATTCATGGGTGTATTGGGCGGCACTTCTACCATGCCCGGTGTCATTACTTCACCCACCACGTAGACCGGAATCGACTCTGGCGAAAAACTTGCTGCCCCAAGCTGAACTGCCTCTGATGGATTCACTGCTGTTGCGGTGGGAATAAAAATTGAATCTCCAGCATGGAGCATGACATCTTTGCCCAGATCACCTGTCATTAACAAATCCCACAGGTTCACATTAATTGTTTGCCGGGAGCCATCTCGCTGAATCCGCTGCACTTGTACCTGACGTAAATCTGCTTTAGGGGTGATGCCACCTGCAATTTGAAGTGCTTCAGTCACGGTTGGGAATTGAGCAGCTTCTTCCCCGCTCGAAAGGTTATAGGTTCCGGGACGGTTGACCTGGCCTGCGATGCCCACACGCAGCGGGCGCATTTCAACCAGGCTGACGGTAACGACTGGACGCTTAATATAAGTGCTGTACTGAGTCGCGATCGCATCTGCTGCCTGCCTCAGTGTCATTCCCCCCACCATCACGGTTCCTGCCACGGGTAGGCTCAGCGATCCGTCAGGCAATACGAGTGTTTCGCTGCTATATTCCTCTGCGCCAAACGTGATGATACTAATTTGATCGCCTGCCCCTAACATGTAAGCATCCAGGGAAGGAGTTTCAGTTCCCGTCTGGTTTGCCGAGCCCTGAACCGTTAAATTTGGTGCGGCTTGTGGTGCTTGCGGTGCTTGTTCCGCCTGTGTTTGCGCCTGTGCAACAGTCCCATTCCCCCAGAGGGCTGCAAGCGTTAATACGGTCATACTCATGATCCGACTTACAGGTTTCTTCATACTTGCTTCCTGTTGAGTTGAGGATGTGTCAAGGATTATTGTATTAAGGATTACTTAGGTCAGTCTCTTGTGCGATCGATTTTACAAACGCGAATAGTCTAACCTGCAATTAGGATCGATCGTCAATCTTTTCATCAGCGTGTTGTCAGTTCCTTGTTTGACTCGTTCTATACCGTCTACACCGAATCCCCCGCTGCTCATACTGAAGTGCATATTCAAGCAACCTCCAGGGAATTAGAGCGTTATTAAGATACAGTATTCGTAGATTTATTAGGTTGGGGAGTGACGTAGCTCACTGCTGGTTCCCTCGAAAATACCGCAGTATAAATGGAACTTCTGGTCTAGAGACTACCTAACTCCATTCCCAGGGTAACTCTCTAATTTGATCGAACTTGCAATACTTGGGGTTCCCTGCTCCGTCATCCTGGAGTTTTATCAAAATGACCCAGTACAAGTCGCTTTTCTCTCTTGCTGTGATTAAGCGTTGAACGCTGTTGCTGCTTTCCTCCGTATTGTTCAGGTATTTTCTAGGATTGCCTGCCCTATCCTTCAGGGATTCAAGTTTCTTGTCTAGTTCATGAGCGTACGAAACACCGAAAACCATCAGTAGGGGCTTATCGTTACCATGAATTTGCTAATTTTCAGATTTTTTGCAAAATGTATCAAGCTTGACTATTATATTGGGAAGAGTAAGCTACTCTTCGGTGGATTACGCAAGCCAGTCCGAGTAATGCTACTTAAAAGCTTGAGGTTAGGTTGTATCAATTCCTAACCTTTGACGCTCTGAATCCTCTAAATTGATTGTTCTCTGAATTCGGAGAAGTTCTTTAGAGGATCTGAGTCGTTAGTTCAAGCGATCGATTCTTTCAGGTTTATCTTCAGTTGTTCCCTATTGTGAGTTCGCCATTTAAGCAGTATAGTTTCCTTTCGCTAATGCAGTGAGGGCATATTGCGCGATGACGAAACAAATTCTGATGGGAAATGCTCAGCGGAAAGTGAATGAATTTAGTGAGCTTCACTCCGTTCATCCAGATGCTTCCCTTCAGATGGGTTGTAGCGAAGCTGAGGATTTTGGGATGAAAAGCTGTGTGATGGGAAAGCAAATGCTTTTAGATAACCGCTCTAATTGGGCGGCAACCCCGGAAGCTGCTCTGCTCAAAATCATTTAGTTCCAAAAAGGCGCAGAACAGGTTTTCAAAAGGTTTTGTGTATCACTGCCTTACGCCAATGTCGTACACTCAATCCACAATCCTGTCTGCCACATGAGTGAGACTGTCTGCTGCGTGAGATAGTCATCGGGTTGACTCAACCTGATGGGCATATCCCGGCTATCTACAGCAAACTTTTCACTTTCCGTTAAAAATGGGTTGTCTATCTATTCGGTAGGGAAATGAAGGTACTTCTTGCATGTTCATCGGGTGGTCATTTTGCAACAATGCGTAGGCTAAAGCCTTTCTGGTCGCAGCACGATCGCGTTTGGGCAACGGATTTCAAAAAAGATACGCAGATTCTAGAACAATCTGAAGCGGTTCACTGGCTTCCTTATCAGCCGCCACGAGATGTCATTCGCATGATTGCCAATCTGCCTGCCACCTTCAGAATTTTATGGATCGAAAAGCCCGATGTAGTAATCTCGACTGGCGCAAGTGTTGCGGTTAATTTTGCTTTTGCTGCGTGGCTTTTAGGCATTCGTATCGTTTATGTCGAGAGCATTTCGAGATCACAAGAACTCAGTATCTCTGGAAGATTGGTGTATCCGATCGCAGACGAATTCTACGTTCAGTGGCCCGATCTGTGTCAGAAATATCCTAAAGCCGTGTTTAAAGGGTATGCTGCATGATTGTCGTGTCGTTTGGAACTATTCCATACCCATTCAACCGAGCATTGACCTGGGTAAAAACTTTGATTGAGAAAGGAACGATCGCAGAACCTGTCTTTATTCAATACGGGGTGAGTGACATTTCAACTCTGCTTGAATGTCCTCTGGTCACTGCTGATGCCATTCTTGATTCAAAAGAACTCATTCGTTTAATTGACAGAGCGCGGCTGGTGATCTCCCATGCAGGACAGGGTTCGACTCAGATGCTTGCATCGAGGGGTTGCTCTTTTATTTTGCTGCCTCGCTTAAAGAGCTACGGTGAGCACGTAGACGATCATCAGCTCAGTTTTGCTCAGGCAGTTGAGGCGTTTGGTGTGCGGCACTGTCTCTCGTTAGAGCAGCTAGAACAGGCAGTGCTGAATCCACCCTCGCGCTTTCGGCAGACCCTATTTACCGAACCCAGCCTGTCGCAACATTTGCTAGAAACCTATGGAGGTCAATCTTGATTTAAGAATGATTACTCGATCGTTTAAGGATTAGTCTATCTGGGGCGTACCTGCAAAGCCAGGCAGGCGGAACGCATTCAGTACTGTTAAGCACGAAGTTGGGAAGGTTAATTATGAACAATGCAATTGCAGTCGTGCGTCGATACTGGAAGCATCTACTGTTGTTAAATGGGCTTCTGATCGGTGCGACCGCTTTTAATGTAATGTACGCTTCTCGCACTTGGCAGGCGAATGCCCAGCTTATTCTCCCCGATACATCGACTAACTTGAATGCTAGTCTGGGCACGCTTGGGGAGTTACGAGAGCAAGGAGTTGCGTTTACCAATGAACTGAGTCCGCTGAAAGTGCAAGCTTCAATTATCACCAGCAATGATGTGATCAGTTCAGTTTGGGAATCTGACCCGGAACGGGAAGAATTCAGTAATCTGGAGAGCTACAGAAAGCTTTTTAAGGCGAAACCGATCGATCAAGCCACATCGATTCAGGTCGAAGTCACGGCATCGAAGCCTGAGCTCGCGCAAGAGCGAGTTGAGAAATTAATCAGCAGTTACCAAAAACGCTTAAATGAACTGCGCCAGGGGACTTCTGCTTCCCGTCAGCGGTTTAGTCAGGATCAGCTCACCCAGGCTGAACGGGAATTGGCAAAAGCCAGAAACGAATTAGCTGCCTTTCGGCAAGCGACTGGGCTGGTAGATAGCGAAGAGCAAGCTAAGAATCTGGATGCTAGCATCAATACGCTGGTGGCAATTCAGGCGCAAATTGCAGCTCAGGGCAAAGCAGCCCAAACTCGCACGAGCGCGCTTGCAAGCCGGCTTAATCTCTCCCCTGCTAAAGCGATCGATTCAATGCGCCTCGGGCAGGATAAGGAATATCAGAACCTGCGGACGGCGCTAACGGAGGTTGAAGCTGAGCTGGCAACTCGTCGGGGTGCCTTTACCGATAATGATCCCCAAGTTGTAGCGCTTCTGGGACAGCGGGATGAACTGAGGACAGCAATTAATCAGCGCGTTGCTGCCATTGTCCCCAATACGGTAGGCGTCGATGTGAGTTTGGGCGGAGACGCGTCTGGTGACGGGACGGTTGAACTCATCACTCAGCTGATTCAGGCAGAAAGCGAGGGTCAATCCTATCAGCAGCAGGCAAACCAGATTCAACAGCGAATTAACCAGCTCAAGGGCAATCTCAGTAGAATCGCAGGCCAACAGTCAAAGCTATCGGATCTTGAGCGTCGCTATGAAATTGCAGAGGGATTGTACAAGGGGCTTGTGGCACAGCTAGGGCAGACTCGTCTGACTGCGTTTGATTCCTATCCCAATGTGCAGGTGCTGGATAAGCCTGCGGTCAATCCAAAGCCCATCAGCCCCAAACTGTCGTTTATCCTTCTCGGCGGGTTGCTCAGCTCACTGTTGGGAAGTGCCGCCCTCGTGTCCTTTATGGAGTCACGGAATCCCTTCCTCAAGCCGAAGGATATTGAAAATAGCGAGCTTCCCGTTTTAGTTCGCATCCCGCAGAT
Source organism: Leptolyngbya sp. FACHB-711 (assembly GCF_014695615.1). Lineage (NCBI taxonomy): Bacteria > Bacillati > Cyanobacteriota > Cyanophyceae > Leptolyngbyales > Leptolyngbyaceae > Leptolyngbya > Leptolyngbya sp. FACHB-711. Next base: position 2,631 of record NZ_JACJOR010000501.1, on the reverse strand, counting down.
GAAGCAAACCGCCAAAGCCCTTGCTGAAACTGGGCTAACGGAGGTTGAAGTTCAGCGGCTTGCCTCAAAAATTAGCCTGATGCAGCTATCAAATCGGCGATTGATGGTCGGTAGTTCCATTAACGGAGAAGGAAAAACAACGGTTGCCCTAGTGCTGGCGATGGCACTGGTGGAATTGGGCTTTCGCGTTTTGGTGGTAGACGCCGATTTTCACAAAGCCGACTTGAGCGAACGTCTGGGCTATACCCTGTCTTCCGAAATGGGATGTCTTTCCAGCCCGGTTCCGGTTCGTTCTCGGTTAGACTTGCTGCCTGCCGCTAGGGGAACCCAGCAAAAAGCACTGGAGTTTGTGGCGCGGGGTCAGTTTGAACAGCACCTCAATGCAGTTCAGGCAAATGGAAACTACGACTATGTGATTGTGGACAGTGCGCCGATCGGTTTAACCAGCGAAACGACTTTGGTTGCAAAAGCGATTCAAAATGTGTTGATGATTGTGCGGCTGGAAGTGAGCGATCGTCAGATGGTTCAAGAGGCTTTAGAGCAACTGATTCGCCAAGAGTCACACGTCATTGGTTTGGCGGTGAATGGCGTTGAGCCGCGCGAAGCCTATCGTTACGAACTTAGCCGTTCTAGTACTTCCTCATGAATCGACATCCCAAAATTTCTGCGTCCCAATCCTTCTGGCAAAAGCCCGCTCAGGATCAGCAGAACGATTGCTTCGCAGTTCCCCAAGGGGGAAATCAGCTCTTTCACAATGGTTTGATTCGCTGGCAGGCTTTGACTGGAGCGGAGCGATTTGTGGGTCTTGCAATTGTTCTGGCTCCGGTCTGGTGGTTCATTAGCTGGAGCTACATGCCACTCTTCATGACGCTCGGGCTTTTTGCATACCACCTTGTTCGTCATAAGCAGTTGGGGTTAACTCGTCCCAGCCTTCCTGTGGTAGCCCTTCTGTTATTTACTGGCTATCTCATTGTTCTATACCGCTTGAGAGTGCCGGATGCAGGACCGACAGGAATCATCGGACTGCTGCAAATGTGGGGAACGGCGACAGCATTGCTCTGGTATGTCCAGAGCCAGAAAATTCGGATTCGGCTCACCGTTGTGGCATGGGCATTTTCGGTCGTCGTCCTTGAGGCGGTTCTTTACTGGTTGTTTGCTCGCTTTGTGCTTGGAGAACCCTTTTTTATTCCATCCCCAAACCTGATCGCAACATTTCTGGGGAATACAACGTTTCGATCGACACAGCTGGGTGCGGTTGGCAATTTTCTGAACCCCTATAATCCTTCGGTGAGGGGACCCGGCGGTTTAGTCCGCTACACCTTCTTCTTTCAGCATCCAACTATCTCCTCCCAGGTGTTTGCATTTGCGGTGCTGATTGCACTCGATCTCAAAAATCGGCTGTGGTCGAGTACGGTAATCGGGGCATCTGCTTTTTTGATTCTGGTTTGTCAGTCGCGCAATGTCTGGTTGGTGCTGCCGATCGTAGTTCTGGTTCACTGGCTGATCACAACCGGAAAAACGAGAGGACTTTCGGCTCTCATGGCAGCTCTGGCAGTCGTTAGTTTTGTGACGCTTTCGATTCCGCAGGTGACAGAAAAGCTTGCCGATCGAGTCACAACAACCGCAGAGGCAACGGGCAATCTCCGTAAGGATTCCACAGATGTTCGGAGAGATATCTATATCAAAACCTGGGCAAGCATTCTGACTGAGCCTCCCGTGATTGGTCATGCCGTCCCCGGTGAAGAGGTTGTTCCCGGCTACGAATTTGGTCGAGTTGGCACAGAGAGCTTCATCTTGGGGACGGTTTATCGGGCAGGCTTTCTTGGAACAGGGATGTTTCTAGTGTTTCTAATCTCTTTCCTGGCTTGGCTTTGGCGAACCCGTGACGATCGCCCGCTGTGCTGTTTTCTAATGCTGCTGCTGCTGGCTCTTTCTTCTGCCGTTACAGAGTTTTCGCCGCTAGAAGCGATCATCTTGATTCTGTGCGCCATTACTTACGTTCCGAAGCTGGCTCAGCCGAAACCGAAGTATCGCCCGAAGTATCGATATGTCTAAGCTTTTGATCCTGCCAGGATCCTGTGATGCGTTGAGCGGCACTTTAATCACGCTTTCAATGCTGCTTAAGGGAATTGAGCAATCGAGCCTGAATCCGGTAACAGTTCTAGTCCGGAAGGATTCTGTGATGCACCGCTATTTACAGGAAGCCGGACAGTCTAATTATCTCCATTTGATTTCTGCATCTAGTCAACAGCAATTTCTGCGTCGGGCACTCGATTGGGTCAATCATCAACCCCAGTCTTATCCTTTACTGCTGGATAACTGCGTTGAACGATCGCTTCTCCCAACCTTACTTCTATCTATCCCGTCACTCCGGTTGAGCCGTCGTCCGATCTATCACTTCTGTCATGATCTGGCACTTTCTAATAATTTGCTTGGAAATGTGCTGCGAAAAATGACTTTTGCTTGGCTTGCCCCTCAGGCAATTTGTAACTCAGGTTTTACAGCAAAGCATATTTCCAGAATCATGCCCAATATTCAGGGCATTTTGTATCAGCCTGTTGATTTCGATCGATTTAATTCTGCTCCGGTTTTGCCTCCTGCTTCGCTTAAGCCCATTCTAGAGTCGGGCGC
>NZ_JACJOR010000500.1:0-35973 GCF_014695615.1 Leptolyngbya sp. FACHB-711 | reverse complement strand
CGCATTTCAACCACAACACAGATACCGCCCGATGAAGTCGAAGGCTGGCTTCAAACGCAAGACGATCGCCGCCTCGGGGAACTCCGAAGCAACCGCAGACAGTTTTTAGGGGGATTAGTGCTTACAGGAGCAATAAGCTCAATCCAGCCTGGAGCGATCGATCTGCGCCGACAGTTTCAAGCAGGGGGCAGAAATTCTCCAATTAGCTTTAAGGAGCGGAGCGCGAAAGCCCTGATTGTGGGAGCGGGAATTGCCGGACTTACCGCCGCCTATCGGCTGAAACAGGCAGGCGTTGCGGTAGATATCGTTGAGGCAAGCGATCGAATTGGTGGACGCTTAAAAAGTCTGTCGCAGCAGCCCGGTTATCCGGGTGTAGTGGAGTTGGGCGGAGAGTTTATCGATTCGCGCCATACCTGCGTCCGATCACTGGCGGCAGAACTGGGTCTGAGAATGGCAGATCTGCACGCTGCTGATACCGGATTGGAGCCGGAAGTGCTGTACTTTCAGGGACAAAAGATTCGCCGATCGCAGGTAATCGAAGAGTTTAAACCTCTAGCGCAGCACATTGCTCAAGATTTGAAGAAGCTAGGCAATTGCGATATCACGTATCACAATCCCAGCCCAAGAGCCATCCAGCTCGATCGCCTGTCCCTGGCAGAGTATTTAGCAGCGGCTCCGACAACTCCTTTAATTAACGAACTGGTAAGGGTCGCTTACATCACCGAGTTTGCCAGGGATGCTGAGTCTCAAACCTGCCTCAATATGCTGTTTTTGATCGGCGCAGATACCGGCGAATGGAATACCTACGGAGTAAGCGACGAACGCTGGCACGTCATTGGCGGCAATGATTTGATTCCCAAACGGCTAGCCGATCGCCTCAATGCCGCGATTGAAACCGGAGTCTTTCTGGAATCGGTGCGAATGACCCCGGCAGGACGCTATTTCGTCAGCTTGCGGCAGGGCAATGCTAGTCAGGAGCGCATTTATGAGCACATTTTGTTTGCGATTCCATTTACGGTGCTGCGCGAGGTAGATCTGGCGATCGATCTTCCTCCATTGAAGCGACAGGCGATCGATCAGTTGGGATATGGGTCTGGGGCAAAGCTATCCCTACCAATGCAAGAGCGGATTTGGCGCACACAATATGCCAGCACGATCAGCGTTTACACCGATCAAGCGTTTCAGAATACCTGGGAAAGTGCCCGCTATTCGCCAGGACCCAATGGATGGCTTACCGATTTACGAGGGGGGCAGCAAGGCTTAAAGCTTGGAGAAGGGAACCCGGAAGATCAGGCTCAAGCCGTGGTGGACTCGCTCGATCGCATTTTCCCTGGGATCTCGCAGGTTCAGCGTGGTAAGGCAGTTCGAGCAGTCTGGTCTCAAGAACCCTATGCGCTTGGCTCCTACTCCTGCTATCTGCCGGGACAGTGGACAAAATTTAGCGGCGTAGAAGGAGAGCGAGTCGGCAATCTTTGGTTCGCCGGAGAACATTGCTCAGTCGGTTCTCAAGGCTACATGAACGGTGCCTGCGAAACCGCACAACGGGCAGCAAAAGGAATTTTACAAAGCTTAGGCGCGATCGTCTAATCCCGCTTGCTTGTCTCAATTTGACTTTGCATCAGACATGGGGGCTTGGCGCGGCTAAGCCTTTTTTTTGAGTTCTACGCTGCAAAAGATGGATGCGAAGCTAGATACTTGAATTCGCACCGGAGTTACGCTACAAGCTAGCGAACTCTACAAAAGCAGGGACTGCAGAAATTTTATGGGTCGCCTGGGATTCGAACCCAGGACCAATCGGTTAAAAGCCGAGTGCTCTACCGCTGAGCTAGCGACCCTTGCCTTGTGTCAAGCAAACCTCAATACTTTAGCATAGGCTCATGAGATGTTCAAGTCCTGCTTTCACAAAGAAGTGATTCCAGGAAGCAAGATTGCACAGCACCCGACCGCTCAGAGCAGTCAATCGATCGCTAAATTCAAACCATGCTCATGTTCTAATTTGGGCTTACGCTTTTGTGCGAAAGCACCTAATTCCGATGATTATTGCTGTGACGCACGATCGCCCCTGCCCATTGCAGCTTTTCCCGGAGCGTCTGGTAGTAGGAATAGTTGTCACGCAGGATAATAAAATGAGCCGGGCGGTCTGCCATACGGATGTCTACGCGCTGACCAGGCCAAATTGCTGTTGCTAGAACTCCATCCATCCATAGCTTTGTATTCAAGTCGCGATCTGCCAGGGGCCAGATGCTAATGACAGAACCTGGCGGCAGCACGATCGGTCGGCTCGACAAACTCAGCGGACAAATCGGCGTGATAATCATCGCTTCCATACCGGGATGAACGATCGGACCTGCAGCCGCCAAGGTATAGCAGGTCGACCCAGTGGGAGTTGCCACTAGTAAGCCGTCTCCCTGATACTGATCGACCACCTCGCCGTCGATTTCTACTTCAAGAAACGAAGTAATCATGCGATCGGCAGAAGCAGGCTTGACGCACATCTCGTTGAGAGCCAAATAGCGGTCGCTCATCGGTTCCAAGTTAGTACGATTGCCTTCAAACACCATTGCCTGAAGCATCATGCGTCGCTGCACCGCGAACCGATCGCCTGCCAGCCTGTCCCAAATCTTCTCAGACTGCTGAAGCTCCTCCGCCGACTCCGTTAAAAAGCCCAGATGACCGCCGATGTTGATTGCCAGAATCGGAATACTACCTGGGGCAAGATGCCTTGCGGCTGCGAGAGCTGTACCGTCACCGCCCAGGACAACCGCTAGATCGATTGGCTGCTGCACCGACGCAAGAAAAACGGGATAGGGATTATCTTTGGGGCCGCTCGGTCCAATTAGAACATAACAGCCGCGTTGCTCAAGCTGATCGGCACACTTTTCGGCGGTGCGTTGGCTCAGAGCATCCCCGGCTTTGTAGGCGACAATAACTTGCTTGAGTTGCAATCGTTTACTATTCTCGATCGGCTACCACTTGAGCAAATTAAATTGCTCCATATCCACTGTACCGCGGTTGCGATAGATAGACAGCACGATCGCCAAACCCACCGCCGCTTCTGCTGCTGCGATCGCAATGATAAACACAGTGAACACCTGTCCCCGAATTACCTGAGGATCGAGGTAGTTTGAGAATGACATCATGTTCAGGTTGACCGCATTCAGCATTAGCTCGATCGACATCAGCACGCGAATTGCGTTGCGGCTCGTCACCAAACCATAAACACCAATGCAGAACAGAGCGGCTGCGAGAAGAAGAAAGTATTGCAGTTGCATAGGAGTTGAAAAAATAAGCGATCGTTCAGACAGAGAGGATAAAAAGGAAGAGAGGAATACTGCGCTTACGCTTACTTATTACTGCCCGGAATGAGCTCGCGGGGGCGCTCTGGCAAAGTAAGCGAAGGCTGTTGACTGCTATCCTGTGCCGCCAGCGTATCGGGCAAGTAATCCCGACGTGCCAGGACGATCGCCCCAATTAGTGCCATTAGCAGCAGAATTGATGCCAGCTCAAACGGCAGCAGGTAGTCGCTAAAAAAGTGCTTGCCGATCACAATGATCGCTTGTTCGCCTGCCGGAACCGCAGTTGAAATTGCCCACGGCGTTGCCAGGATCATCGTGCTCAGTAGTGCAAACAGACCGAGACAAACGGTTGCCGTTGACGCCTGACCAACCCAGGCATTTTTCAATGGGCTAAACGGCTGTCGCTTGTTCACCAGCATAATTCCGAACAAAATCAGCACGTTGACGGCTCCCACGTAAATCAAGACCTGCGCTGCTGCGACAAATCCTGCATTCAGGAGAATGTAGAAGCCCGAAATGCTGATAAACACCAGACCCAGCAGAAAAGCCGAGTATACGATGTTTTGCAGCAGCACGACCCCCAAGGCAGCCCCGATCATCAGGAACGCCAGAATTCCAAAGGAAACAAGTTGAACTCCATCTGCAAGCGTCACGTTATGAACCTCCCATAGTCACAGTAGCTCGATCGAAGATAGTAGCGGGGAAGCAATCACCACTCATTGGCGCGAAACTGCCGCCCACTAACTGTATTGGTTACTTGATTGATTACTTAGCTTCCGCCTCTTCCAGAATTTCCGCAGGCAGTTTTCCGGCTCGATTTGAGCCATCGGGCAGACCGTGGGGATCCATCACGCCCTGGGGCAGATAAACCAGCTCTCGCAGCGGCGTCACCATTGGGTTCTGGGTCACGTTAGCAGGCAGTCGTCCCATTGCCACGTTGTCGAAGTTGAGTTCGTGGCGATCGTAAGTACACAGCTCGTACTCTTCGGTCATTGAGAGGCAGTTCGTTGGGCAGTATTCAACACAGTTGCCACAGAAAATGCAAACTCCGAAGTCAATGCTGTAGTGATTGAGCTTCTTCTTCTTGGTTTCCTTGTTAAACTCCCAATCCACCACGGGCAGGTTGATCGGGCACACGCGAACGCAAACTTCGCAGGAAATACACTTATCAAACTCAAAGTGAATCCGTCCCCGAAAACGCTCTGAGGGAATCAGTTTTTCGTAGGGATACTGAACCGTGATTGGGCGACGCTGCATGTGGTCAAAGGTAACGGATAAGCCCTGACCGATATATTTCGCAGCCTGAATCGCTTCTTTTGTATAGTCGCCAACTTGCTTAAGAAACTTCAGCATAGTTTTGGATAAAGGTTGAATTTCTGAATTTCAGGGATTGCAATGGTAGGGAATTGGGGCGATCGGGATGAAGTTTATCAAAACAGGGTAGAACTTGAACCCGCAAGACTTAACCCCCAATCCAGCTTAGCCACCAAACGCCATTGGGAACGCCAGCTTTAGCCCAGCCGTAAGCAGCAGGTTCACTAGCGAAACAGGCAGCAGAAACTTCCAGCCCAGGTCAAGGAGTTGGTCAATTCGCACACGGGGAACTGTCCAGCGCAGCAAAATTGCCAGGAAGATCAGCAGATACGCCTTGAAAACGGTCATCACAATGCCCAGCGTCCCAGTCAGAACTTGCAGCCAAGGAGTCGTTTCGCTGACGCCGATCCAGTTTGCTAACACCCCAACCGGGATAATGAACTCCCAGCCGCCTAGATACAGCACCGCAAACAGCAGAGCCGATAGCACTAAGTTGACGTAAGACCCCAGGTAAAACAGCCCAAACTTCATGCCTGCATACTCGGTCTGATATCCGGCAACCAGTTCTTCTTCGGCTTCGGGCAGGTCAAAGGGCAATCGCTCACACTCTGCCAGTGCTGCAATCCAGAAGATAATGAAGCCAAGCGGCTGCCGCCAGACGTTCCAGCCGAGAATCCCGTAGCCCGCCTGCTGCTGCACAATGTCGATTGTGCTAAGCGAATTCGACATCAGCACCACTGCCAGCACCGACAGCGCCAGAGGCAGTTCATAGCTAATTGATTGCGCGGCCGCCCGCAGCCCACCCAACAGTGAGTATTTGTTATTGGAGGCGTAGCCTGCCATCAGTAGACCGATCGGCGCAATGCTCGACAGCGATATCCAGAGAAAAATGCCAATTCCCAAATCGGTGATTTGCAGGTTTTGTCCGAAGGGCACGATCAAAAAGGAGAGGAAGACGGGAACCACCACCAGCACAGGTCCAAGCGTGAAGAGAATCGAGTCAGACCTGGAGGGGATGATGTCTTCTTTCACCAGCAGTTTCAGACCGTCTGCGACTGGAATCAACATTCCAAACGGACCCGCAAACTCAGGACCAATTCGCTGTTGGGCGGCGGCGGAAATTTTTCGTTCTAGCCAGGTGGTGACAAGGACGCCAAATGTGGCACCAACTAACAGCAGGATCGACGGCAGGGGAATCCACAGCAGCTTGGCAATACTGGGAGACAAACCGAAATCCGTGGTTAGCTGGATAAAACTTGCTTGCAAATCAATTCCTGAACTCATGGGCTTCGCTAATTGCTACGAATAGGGCAACTACAGCTAATTTAGTCGGCTAGACCGGGCTTCTCTCGATACGACAACCCGTGATGCAGCAGCCTCCACTGTTCCAAAGGGAAACATCGCCAACTTCATGAAGATTTTTCGCAAAACCTACAGCTTCAGTATATCGCTGTGAGGATATGGAAATTGAAGCGCGATCGAGAAGAATACCTATGGCTAGGATAAGCTTGCCTTAATACGTTTTGTGCGTTGTCCCCCGACCCACCTAGACAGAATCAATTATTTACGCCATGATTGTCGCTAAATTTTGCCGGACTTGGTTATGATGTGCTGGCAGGATGCTGCCGCAATTTTTCTAAAAGTGCAAAAAACCAAGTGCAAAAAACCTGAAGGTGCAAAAAATGCTGTCACCTACCTGTATGGGGTAAAGAGTGGGGTAAAGAACTGTGCAGATTCCAAAGTTTCCTGAATGCAATCACGCGATCGTCACTTCCCTGGAGCACCACAGCGATCAAGAACTGCTGGTTTTGTTTCAGCGACACCCCGACGCCGGGAAATATTTTTTGGCAATCTTTTGCCGCTACAGCCCGATCGTCTATTCTCTGATCCATCACTCGGTTCGATCGCCTGCCCAAGCAGATTATCTGTTTGCCATTACCTGGCGACATCTTTATTACGAACTGGGTGGTTTGAACTTGCACTTCCAAAACTCCCCCGAAGCCGAAAACCCGACGCTGCAAAGCTGGCTAATTCAGGTTACGGCAATTTGCATTAATCGTGTTGAGCTGCCGCCTGTAGAGTCGATCCAATATTCCCTGCGGGAAGCCTCGCCCCCGCTTTGGTGCTTTGTGGAGCAGGCATTAGAACAGCTTCAGCCCGCCCAGCGACTCATGCTGCTGCTGTCGCAGACTTTTCACTGGAGCGAAACTCGGATTGCCGCCTACCTGCAAGCAGAAGGACAAATTATTGCTCCGGCTGAAGTGCGGCGACAGATTGAGGAAAGCCATCAAATTCTGGAAGCGGCGTTACCTCAAGATATTGCTGCGGTTTACCTGGATCGGCTGCCTGCTTCAGACCGAGCAGGTGAATTTGACAAGACCGCCGATTTGCCCCTCAGTCCTGCTTCCTGAAACCTGTTTCCTGGAACGTACCGCCTGTTTCACACGAAACCTGTCACAAAAACACAAAAAAGTAAATGTCCCAGGCTACCGCACGATCGCGATACTGGGACACTGAGGAATACGACATACAACGTTTGAATTCTTTCTCTGAATTTTAATCTTCCTCAAGCTGGGCCACGGTGACCGCCCCCAGCGCAAAAGCACCTACAAGCGGCATCGGGCATTGCAACCAATAGCTCGCGATCGATGCAAGTAGTGTAGCTCCAACGGCGATCGAGCACCAGCGTCGCTCATCCGGGCTAAACCCATGCTGCTGTTTTAGAGTGCGAAGCGTTTGACTTGGGATCGGCAGCGGCATCACCCCAAAAGGCGGGAACGCCCAATATTCGTTCCGATCCACCACAAATAGGTCAGTCCAACCGTTTTCCTTGCACCAGTTTTCGATCCAGCTATAGCAGTAGTGCCGCATAAGGACAATGAAAAATTTCTTGCAATAGGGGCAGGGGACACCGACAGTCATAGAGACAGCAGATTTGCTAATTAAAACTTATGGACTGAACGCAGGAAGCGTCACGAGTTCGCAAAAATCGCTTAGCCTCTATTAAAGACATAAGGTATTAAAGACATAAGGCTTATTTATGCAGGCTAACAGAGTCTATCGGAGAGCAGGACAAAACGGCAATTAAAGTTTACTTAGTGGGCAGGAACAGACTAAATTAATCAACGGAAGCCAGCAGGGTTAATTCATCTGCTCTTTTAACCTTTTATGAAGCAATTTCTCTCACGTCAGAGGCGATTTCTCCCGCGAAATCCCGTTCAGCACGATTTCGTGATTTGCCTGGGAATCTGGTTGATTCTCCAAATCGTTTGCTTTGCGATCGTGTCTGCAATTTCAGTTACCCCAGTAGCAATTCAGCCTCAGAAATTATTTGTGCTGAGTATTTTGCTTGGGCTTGGCGGTGCCTGTTTGATGGCAAGTAGTACTCAGATTGCCCTAACCCCGACCACCCCTGGCACTCCCCGAAAGCGAAAGCGAAGGCTGAAGCTTACATCTCAAGTATTAAGCTGGCTAGGACTATTAGGAATTGCCTTTCCGCTGCTGATCCTTGTCTTCCAGATCGCGCTGAAAATTCTTGCTCCGCTCCAAGCGTAGACGGGTTGCCAGAAGAGACTGCATTGAGCGGTCAACCTCTGGTCAACCCAGGGTCAAATCCCAATGATTAGCACCATGCCTTCTCGGGCAAGCTGCACATCAGGAAATTGAGCCTGAATCGATGCCTCGATTTGAGCCAGGACAGAGTCATCATGTCCAGGATCATAGTGAAACAGAACAACTTGTTTGACCTGTACTGCGATCGCAACCTGAATTCCTGCTGTCCAGAGCTTGATCTGCTGCTCGTCGAGCCGATCGGCAAAACGGTTTTCTGGGGTCTGCTGAGGCAAGGTAGTATAGTCTGAGCCTGCTACATCAAAAATCAGCAAATCGGCTTCCTGTGCCAGGTATTGTAAGCTCTGCTCAATATGCTCGCAGTCGGGTTCAATATCGGTTGCGTAGACCACGGTACGCCCTCTCCAGGTCACGCGATAGCCTAAGCCACCCGTCGAGCGGTTGATAAATAGGGACTCGACCTGAATTTCTTTGTCGATCGAGATGACTTGACCGGGCGAGATGTCGTGAAACCGCAGTTCCGATCGCATCATTTGCAGCGGAATCGAAAAATTAGGACGAAGCATCTGATCAGAAAGCCGTTGCTTGATCGATGCCCCATTCTGCGCGACTGCTCCGTATATCTCAAAGCCGTTGCCTTCCAGATAGGCGGGCTGAAAAAAAGGAAACCCCTGAATCCTATCCCAGTGGGTGTGCGTAAAAAAGAGATGCGCCCGAACTGGCATCTCCTGAAGAATTTGTTTGCCTAAAACGCGCAGCCCCGTACCTCCATCAAAAATCAGCCGCTCTTGACCTACTCTTAGCTCTACACAGGCAGTGTTGCCGCCATAGCCGACCATGTCATTTCCTGGTGTAGGCACTTCGCCTCGCACACCCCAAAACCGTACCGTTAACGCTTCGGCACTACTGGGCTGTTTGCTATCGAGCGGCTGTAACGTGCGACGATCAGACGGATCAACGACTGACATTGCAGGTGAGGGTTCAGTAATTTCGTGGGCGAGTCATTCAATTCTAGATTTTTAAGACAAAAATCCAGAGGCAAGAGCGGTAGTAGGGCAGCCTGTAGGCTACCTCCTCCAGAGTATGCCCTCGATCGCCTCTGATACTTCAATTGCTTGCTAAAACACCCTGGAAAAAAATAATCCGCTGAAATCGCGCCGTAAATCGAATGATTAGTACAGTTTGAAAATTGGCTTATCTAGATCAAAAACAGCTCAGCCGCCCAACAGTTAGAAGGACGACCGAGCATCAATCCGGTGCGTGGTGCGCTGCGACGATCTAGACCCAATTCTACGCCAGCACATTCCACGGTTAATCAATGTCTACCTGCTTAAAGGTCTACCCAATTCAAGCCTACTTTGCTGCCTGAATACACTGCTCGACGAGCGGCATCACCTGGTCAACGTCTTTCCAGCCCAGGATTTCTGTCACTTTCTTCTCCAAATTTTTGTAGGTTCTAAAGAATTCAGCAACCTCGTCTAGCCGATGGGGTGCAACATCTTTGAGCGATTTGATTCCAGCATAGCGGGGGTCTTTATCGGGCACGCAGAGGATCTTCTCATCGCGATCGCCACCGTCAATCATTTCCAGCATTCCGATCGGACGCGCCGCAATAATACAGCCCGGAAAAGTTGGCTGATCCATCATCACCATACCGTCGAGCGGGTCGCCATCGTCTGCCAGAGTATTGGGCACAAAGCCATAGTCAAAGGGGTACTGTACCGAGGCATAGAGGACGCGATCGAGCGCGAAGGCATTCAGATCTTTGTCAAATTCGTACTTGTTCTTGCTGCCACCCGGAATTTCGATCAAAATGTTGAGCAGTCCAGGCTTGGGCTGAGGGGGAATGCGCGATAAATCCACAGCGTATCTCCAAATCGACGGGTACAGAGACATTCCACTTTTCCGGCAGTTCGTATTGAGCTCCGGGAAAGCGCAAAAGTCCCTCGATAGCATTGTAGGGGAGAAGGGGATTCCGCAATCATCAGGATCTCCCCTAGGGGATCTCTAGGAGATTTACACGAGCGATTTGCCCAGCCGCTTCACTGCCTGTCCGAGCAGGCGAATGCAAGCTGTCGCTAACGCAAAGCATAAACTCTGGTGAACCCTATTTGCTCTCTACCGTCATGGGTGGCGATTGTAAGCTCTGAGCATTGACGGAGGAGAAATAAGCAATGGTCACAATCGGGGTGAGAAGGGTCAGGAGCGCGATGAGCGTACCAGCAACATCTGCAACTCGCAAAGCCGCTCGTCCCGGAGGTTCACTTGCTTGACTACCAGATTCCATAAAAAAAGTGAGAAAGTTAATGGGCAAACAGATCAATTGGCGGATGACTATAAACTAGCCCAACTCAAAGGTTGAGTGGAGCACTGCTAAATACAATTTTAAACATTGGAGCAAAATTTGCTATACTCCTGTGCGCTGAGACATCATCCTGAGAAACTCCAAAGGCAAACCATCCGAATCCGCAATAAAGGCAACTTCGTACACCCGATCGCCAATTATTTGCTGGGTCGGTTCTAGCAAAACCTGGAGCGGCTGAAGCTGATCGGAATCACACACTGCTTTGTCAAACTGGCCTTTCAAGTGGTCGAGCCAGACCGGGAGGTCATCGGTCAACCCAGTCAGGTCAAACGACAGGTGATAGTAGCCTGTGTAATGCTCGTCGCCAAACGCATCCGCCGCCGGACGAGGTTGGGGAACTTGCAGCAGCTCGATTCGACCGCCTAAACCCTGCATCCAGCAGGCAAGCGTGATTCCTGCTGTGAACCGTTCACAGACCTCAAAGCCAAGCTGCTCGTAGAAGGCGATCGCCCGATAGATATTTGCCGTGCGAATCGAGGCATGGTGCATAGGGCAAGATTCGTAGAATCCTACTCAAACAGACGGAAGTAGGGATAACGGACAGGCGCGCCGGGTTCCTTTTCCAGGTCGAAGTTAATCACGTCCCAACAGGGTTCTTCTGCCGGATCGGGACTGAATTCGACGGGCAACCCATAGAGACGCGGACGGGGCGCATCCGGCTGACCACGCCAAGGGGTGCTGCGCTCCAAGTAAGTGCTAATTAAATCTTTATAGCGACGGGCAATAATAACGCGAGTGGCGCGATAGCCCTGCGTGTAGAGGCGATCGAGTGCCTCATGAATTTCAAAGCGAATGCCGTCAGGGTGGGTATGCTGGCGATACCATTCGTTGTTCCACTGCCGCCAGTGCCGTCCAGACTGGAGATGAACCAGCTCGTTCGTTTTGGGATTGGCTTCAAACGCGCCATGTCGCTGACAGAGATAAGTATCCGTCAGCGTAAGTGCCGGAATCGTTTGCCGACAGTGGGGACACTGAATTTCGGGACCGAAAATTGGATATTGTAAAGCTGTATTCATCATTTGGGGTATGCGACTAGGACGGGCAGTTTGAGCCGATTCTAGTGGCTCTATTATACTCCCTGTATTCTCAGAGGTTTGTTGAGAGGGGGGACGAGTGAGCAATTCTGATGATTTTCAGGGAAGTCCATCAATCTGGGATATCCCTGACCTGTCTCAAGCCGCCTTTATTGCTCCTAATGCTACCGTAATGGGTCGCGTTGAACTTCATCCTGGAGTCAGTATTTGGTATGGGGCAGTCGTGCGAGGAGACGTAGAGCAAATTTCGATCGGGCGATCGACCAACATTCAAGACGGCGCAATCTTACACGGTGATCCGGGTGAACCGACCGTTCTGGAGGAGTTTGTCACGATCGGACATCGAGCTGTGGTTCACAGTGCCTACATTGAGCGCGGCTGTTTGATTGGCATTGGAGCGATCGTGCTGGATCGGGTACGCGTGGGGGCAGGCAGCATTATCGGTGCTGGATCGGTGGTAACCAAAGATGTTCCACCGCGATCGCTGGTTGTGGGCATACCGGGAAAAGTGCTGCGCGAAGTGTCCGAAACCGAAGCAAAAGACTTGATTGAACACGCCCGCAAATATGAGAAACTGGCACTGGTTCACGCAGGTCGAGGAACAGATTTAGGATTTTGTTAAGTTAGGTCTGGAAAATTAAGCCGATTGACCGCAAAATAGATCTCATCATGAGAGATTTTTGATAAATCTTTAGGGAGGACTTTCGATATGGATTGGCGTGTAGTAGTTGTTCTGGCTCCGGTGCTGATTGCAGGTAGCTGGGCTGCCTTTAATATCGGTGCGGCTGCCCTGAAGCAGGTACGTACCTTCCTGGGTCGGGAAGCATAGGCATTTCCTTTCAATAAAATCAGCACAGCAAATAGCCGATCGTCTTTGAGGAAGCAATTCCAAAGGGCGATCGGTTTGTTGTAGCTTATCGGTTATAAAAGAACACCCGCATCGGTTCGCTTTCCCCTTTTTAAGGAAGGCTAGGAAGGATCTCCCAGGAACTCTCAACTCTCATCTGTTCCCTTGCGCACATCCTCCTGAAAGTCGTCTCAAATCGACAACGGGCTATCCGTCACCGTGCAGGCTAACTTCCTCGATCTCAGCTACGGTTGGGAAAGGATGAGTTGAAGCGCGGTCTGATTCTCGCTGGCAGCGTAAGGCAAAGGCGCAGGTTTGACAGGGGTTTTTCGCTTCGATTTGGGGCAGCAGTTCCCCTCGATCGTATGCCGCCAGCCATTGAGCCAAACGATCAAGCCAGTGAAGTAAGTCTTTCTGAGTGCGGCGATGTTGGGCGATCGAGTAAGCGTAATTCAGTGACTGGGGTTGAGGCGTTTCAAAGTCGCCTGCCTGCACGTACCAATAGGTCATCGAAAGCCGATCGGGGGGATAGTGGCTAGTTTCTGCCAGCACAAATAGATAGAGGCGGGTCTGCCAGTGCTGCTCCAGACAACGGGCATTTTGCGGGCGCGGATAGGTTTTCCAGTCGAGGATTTGAGCGCGATCGTCTTCCAGAATTAGCAGATCGTAAATGACGGTCAGCAGGTAATCGGAAAGCTGGAGGGTGCGGCGATGTTCGCTCAGGCGCAGGATTTCTGGACGATGATCAAATAGCTCAGGGGCAGCCTGCCGGAATGCTTCGATCGATCGCTGCATTGCCTGTTCGCTTATTTTAGGGGTTGCTTGAGGCAAAGGCTTTAAGGTCAGCCCCATTTGATCCTGCTGCATTAGCAGGTGAAACTGATTTCCCCAGGTCAGTCGCTCCTGCTCTTCAGGGGTAGGCGGAAAGCCAAGCTGATCGAGATAGAGATGCTGAAATTTGCGCGGGCAGGTTGAGAGCGTCTGAAGCTGTCCTTGCGATAGGCGCAAATAAGTTCTTTCCTGTACTTCTAGCTCGATTTCTGACTCCATTGCTGGCTCCTGTCTGGAAGAGGAGAATTTGGCTTAGACTCAGGCATGCGGCGGGTCGTGACTACAAGGACTTCTATTTCGCCTTGGTCAGTACAAATACATTACCTTCATTTCCGCGCCCAATCCGCAAATCCTCATCCAGATAAGTAATTTCGAGCCAGCCTTTTTGGTCCTGCTGGTTAATCTGAAAGTCGATCGCCGGAAATTTTTGCCCTGCTTCGACTTGCTGAATAAAAGCTTCGGGAGATTGATAGTTAACCAAGCGTTGGAGTCCCAGGATCGATCGCTCAAAGTTGACCTTCACCCGACGCTGCGACTGCGGCTCAAACCGGGCAGCAACGCTGACAAAGCCTTCTAGGTAAGGCAGGCCGTAGATTTCGGCGATGTTGTAGATCTGGGCAGTACTGGCGCGAATGTACTGATAGATCTGCCCCAGCTTGAAAAAAGGAATCAGGTCGATTCGCAGTAGCTCCTGGCTAGTGGTGTAGAGCAGTCGCCAGTTGCCGTCGAGCAGGTCGAGTGCCTGGAGCGGTTCGGGGGTGGGGTTGCGGTCTTCGAGCTGAGCGATCGCTGCCAAAATTGCCTGCTGATCGTTTGCCGTTGCCAGAATGCCGCGGTTTTTTCCGGCGATCGTTTCCAGGAGGGTCGCTTTGCCAAACATACAGATTCCTCCGCACCTTACACTAGGAAATGAAACGCTGAGAACTTTTGAGCTTGCGTCGTTCGGTCGTATTGCCCCAATCAGGGCAAAAATCATGCTTTCGATAGTGGATTCTCTGATTGACCCACGGTGAGATTTAAGCTACCACTATCCTGTAAGTCGGGATAGCGATCGAAGTAAGTTTCAGGCGGATTTCATTCTTAGGGGTGACCTGAAGTGTGAAATCTGGTGGAACCTCATCCGGGTCTCTACTCGTCGCGTTTAAGCGTCCGACTGCGTTAAGCTCTGCTTCTGAGCAAATGGTTCAGTTTATTTAGTAATTTAATTGGTGGTTTCTGGTATGCGTAATCCAGCATTGCACGAAGTTCCGCGCGATCAGCCCGCTCCGGTGATTCCCCTCCAGCGAGATGCCTCGATTCTCGACTGGCTGGAAAGTTCAGGTCGGTTGCTGTCTCGCGATGGGTCTGACTACGATTACCGCGACGATGAAGAAGAAATCAACGCGCTCATGGCAGGTGAGGACAATTCCTTTGACCTAGATGACGACGATGACGATGTGCTTGACCTCGACGACTAACCTTCATATAGTCTTCACAGGAGAAAGATAAAGTTTTCTATCTTTTTCCTGAGGAATTATGTCTTTCAGGTGTGTTTTCGGTAAAAGAATGCAGAGATACGAGGTATCTTGAATTCCGAAGCAGCGTCAGGGAGTGTGGTGTGAATCTGGATTGGACATTGCTTGAGTAAAAACTCCTGACTTTGTTTCCGAAAATTGGCGAGACGCTGCGGTAGTGTGTGGTGTGGAGTGATTCAAACTGTGGACGCGAAATTAATTCCAGATAGACCACTGGGTCTTGGAGGCTATCGAACCTTTTTAACGCTTTGTTCAGGGCTGGGTGCAGCTGCGCTCATTCTAGATAGCGTTGCGGAGCGAGCATTTTTAGCGAAGGACAGCCTGATTCTGCCGCTGGTGGTTTCGATGCTGGTAGCAGGTGCGCTGGGCTACTGGGTTGTTCCTTTGCTGCGTGCCCTAAAAGCAGGGCAAATTATTCGTCAGGAAGGTCCGCAGGCGCATCTGAAGAAAGCGGGTACGCCGACCATGGGCGGTCTGTTTTTTGTTCCGGCTGCGGTGCTGCTGGCTCTCGTCTGGACAGGATTTCAGCCAAATGTGGTGGCAGTCTCAGCTCTGACGCTGGCTTATGCGGCGATCGGCTGGTACGACGACTGGCAAATTCTCAGCAAGAAATCGAATAAAGGCATTTCTCCCCGGATGAAGCTGGCACTGCAAGTCGGTTTTGGCGGGCTATTTTGTTTGTGGGCAGCCTTGACCCAGCCTGCAACGATCACGACTCTGACACTGCCCCTGGGTTTCATGCTGCCACTGGGACTGCTGTTCTTTCCGCTCGCCTGGTTTGTGCTGGTGGCAGAAAGCAACGCGACTAATCTAACGGACGGCTTAGATGGACTCGCAGGCGGAACAGGCTCGATCGCCCTTCTAGGATTGGCAGCCCTGGTTGCGCCTAACTCGCCGGAGCTAGCAACCTTCTGCGTCTGTTTGAGCGGCGGTTGTCTGGGTTTCCTGGTGCATAATCACCATCCGGCACGAGTGTTTATGGGTGATACAGGATCGCTGGCTCTGGGCGGTGCCCTGGCAGCAGTGGCAATCCTGACGCAATCACTGTTTGGGTTGTTCCTGCTCAGCGGGGTCTTTTTTGCAGAGACGCTCTCAGTGATTGCGCAAGTAAGCTATTACAAGGCAACCAAAGACGCAAACGGAATTGGCAAGCGGCTACTGAAAATGTCTCCGCTGCACCATCACTTTGAGCTGTCGGGCTGGACGGAAACCCAGGTTGTGGGTCGGTTTTATCTGGCGGGTGCGGTGCTGGCGATCGTCAGTTTGCTGATGCTCCAGTAATTTGCCAGTTTCATCATCAAGCTATTTCACATATTTCAGAGGTGATCCAGTTTCCTGCGGGGGCTGGATTTTTTAATCGTAGGGGTAGCTCTGGCTAAATTCCCTCTAAATCTCTTTTAATTTTGAGCAAGCGACTTTGAAAGTGGCGTTTCCTGGAAACTTGGGAAAATGGATTAAAAGCTAGTTTTGGGTGCAGGAGATCTGATGGCTACGGGAGAAAATCAATTTGAAGGACAAACGGGCTGGAGCGGCTACCATCCTGACAAAGACCAGCTTCGGGCAGAAATTTGGGCAAGGCTAAAGCAGCAGGGCATCTGTCGGCGTGACCCCACTGGACATATTCCGAATTTTATGGGGGCGAGCGAAGCAGCAGAACAGCTTGCAGGTTTATCTGCTTGGCAGCAGGCAAAGGTAATCAAGTGCAATCCCGATGCACCCCATATCCCGGTCAGGCAGCGGGCACTGGAGGAAGGCAAGCGGCTTTATATGGCAGTTCCACGTCTTACGAACCGTCGCTGTTTTGTGGAGCTAACCGCAGAGGCACTGCAAGCTCGTGGGGTTGATCTGGCGGAGGCTGCGATCGCGCGAAATGCTTTGAAATGCGGAAAGTATGTCAGCTTTGACGAAATGGAGCCGATCGATCTCGTGGTAGTAGGCTGTGTTGCCGTGACGCGATCGGGGGGACGCACGGGAAAAGGAGCAGGGTTTGCCGATCTGGAACTCGCAATGCTGAAACGATTTAACCGGGTTCAGGACAGTACACCGATCGTCACGACGGTTCACTCGCTACAAATTGTTGAGAACGATCGGTTGCCCATGCAGCCCCACGATTGGGCAGTGAATTGGATTGTGACACCCGAAGGAGCGATCGAAACTCATGCTGCTTTCCCGCGCCCAGCCGGGTTAGTGTGGGATAGCATTCGTCCTGAACAGTACAAAAAAATCCCCATCCTGGGGCAGCTCCGTGCAGAAGAATGAGGAGATGAGGAGCAATCGAGTAACAGCGAACAGCTAAAGCAACTCGAAATTAAACCAAATTAAACCGGTTCCCGCAGACGGCTTGCTTCTTCCAGACCAGGAGTGCTAAAGAGTGCATTATGCACCCGCCCTGCCAGAATCGCACCCACGATCGGAGCCAGCCAGAACAACCACACCTGACTGAACAGCTCTGCACCTGCAAAAAGAGCAACGCCCGTGCTGCGTGCCGGGTTCACCGAAGTATTCGTCACCGGGATGCTGATCAGGTGAATCAAGGTCAAGCACAAACCGATCGCGATCGGAGCAAACCCTTGAGGCGCACGCTCATCGGTGACGCCTAGAATCACCATCAGGAAAATGAAGGTCAGCAGCACTTCAATCAGCAAACAGGACAGCAGACTGTAGCCACCCGGAGAATGCTCACCAAATCCATTCGTCGCTAGCGGATTGGAACCTGTGAGCGCAAAGTTTGGCGCACCGCTAGCAATCAGGTAAATCAAGCCTCCAGCAACGCTTGCACCCAGCACTTGAGCCACGATGTAGGGCAGCAGTTCAGAACCGGGGAATCGCTTGCCTGCCCACAAGCCAAAGGAAACTGCTGGATTCAGGTGACAGCCCGAAATGTGCCCGATCGCATAAGCCATCGTCAGCATGGTTAAACCAAAGGCAAGGGAAACCCCAGCAAAGCCAATTCCAAGCGGAAACGGCACATTATTGCCGAGGTCAGCTCCCGTAAAAGTGGCAGCAAAAACGGCACTGCCGCACCCGCCAAACACGAGCCAGAAAGTGCCAATAAATTCAGCAATACAGCGTTTTGTAAGCGTCATTTCATCTTCTCCGGGATTACGTTTTCTCCCGGATTAAAAGTAACGCAAATTTATGAGTCTAGGAAAACGGGTTACCTGAACGATTATTTAGGGCTTATTTCGTTTGTTTTATTAAGGCAACAACCGGTTTACATCAGCCACAGGTAGAACGACTACTGCTACAGGAGGATGTTACAAACAACGAGTCAAGAGGCAGGTTGTGAGTATGGCTCGTTTGACTTGTCCCGTAACTATTTAAACTAGATTCAGAGTTAGCTCACTGTTATCGATCGCTTCTATCGATCGCAGTGTTTCGTTGGTGCAGGCGTAAAAGGTTATGTCGCAAGTCGTGCAGCAATCAAATCATTTCCCTTTAGAGTCTTCCGCTGACCCGGCTGATTGGGTCTGGCGGTTTTGGTGGACCGTGCCGCTTTATCCCTATCGGCGGCGGCGCACCCTTCGCAAAGAAATTGTGAAAGACACAGTCTGGACGTTTGACCAGATTCAGGGAATCATTTACGTCGCGGTGCCTATTCGGATGACGATCGTGCGTTTAGCGGCAGGTGGATTGCTGGTGTATGCTCCGGTTGCGCCGACCAGGGAATGTATTCGCTTGGTGAGAGAGCTTGAGGCACAGCACGGCGCGGTGAAATACATCATTCTGCCGACCGTCTCTGGCTTGGAACATAAGGTATTTGTGGGACCGTTTGCGCGTTACTTTCCCGATGCTCAGATTTACGTTGCGCCCAATCAGTGGAGCTTTCCGGTCAATTTGCCCCTGAGCTGGCTCGGCTTTCCCGTCAGGCGAACGCACATTCTGTCTGCAAATCCGGCAGACGTTCCCTTTACCGATGAGTTTGACTATGCGCTGCTGCATGTGCCGCTAAAAGAGCGATCGTTTGGCGAAGTGGCATTGCACCATCGGGCAACAGGTACGCTTTTGGTCGCAGATTCGGTATTGTCGATTCCCAACGACCCGCCGGATATGGTGCAGCTTGATCCCTATCCACTTTTATTTCATGCCAGAGATAACGGGTTCGATCGCGTGACGGACAGCGAAGCGACAAGACAAAAAGGCTGGCATCGCGTTTGCCTGTTTGCCTTCTACTTTCGTCCGAGCGCACTGGAAACGGTTCCCTTAGGTCGGGCATGGCGTGAAGCACAGCAGGCAGAGGATCGATCGCGCAAAGCCTTGTTTGGTCTGTTCCCCTTCGCCTGGCAAGCAGACTGGGAGCGATCGTTTGAGGCACTCCGGGGAGAAGGACGCTTATTTGTCGCGCCGATTTTGCAAACGCTGATCCTCAACCGTGCTCCACAGGAAACCCTTGCCTGGGTTGATCAAATTGCCCAATGGGATTTTCAGCAGATTATTCCCTGTCATTTTGATGCACCGATCGCCGCCACTCCCCAGGAATTTCGTCAGGCATTTGCCTTTCTCGATCCCCAACCGCATCAGGGCGGACTGCTGCCAGAAGATTTTGAGTTTCTGAAGGAGCTAGAAGAAGGACTGGTGCAGCTTGGGATTACGCCTCCGGCAAAGATTTAGCTGTACCTACGGGCAAGAGGAGTTGCGATCGTCCCTCACTATCACTCTTCAGCGTAATCGTAATCACCTGTGCCTCGATCAAGTGGCTGTTTTGTGGAAGAGTGCCTGTTCCAGGGTTCATCACATAGGCGGGAAAACAGGCGGCACTGAGGCTGAGTCGCAGCGAGTTTCCACCGGCAATGCGGGCACAGACGGGCTGGAGGGCGATGCGATGGGAGGTCGCGGGGGATGAAATTCGCAGATAGCCCTGAGTCAGGTTGAAAGCGGAGCCGTTGGGTTTGATTTCGGAGAGGACGGCGCAAAGATCAAAACTGGGGGTGTTGGCAGTCGCGCAGATCTCGACAAAGATTTCCCCGGCGAAGTGTAGATCTTCGGTGAGTGGATCAGTCGTGTAGGTCAGCACATCCGATCGTCCGTCAATTGCACTGCGATCGAAGCTGCCGGCGGGAAATGCGGCGTGTCCGCCTAGAGAAGGAACAGGTCGCCAGGGGTCGTGAATCAGCGTATCGGGTAGAAGAGAATTAGGGGAATCGATTGACAGCTTGCCTTCCTGCTCAGACATGGCGGCGAGTCCGGTGGTTTGCAGGTAGAAAGTTTGGGGATTGGAGGTGGGAAAGCGATCGAACTTGCGCCACTGATTGCTGCCCAGCTCAAACCAGGTAATCGGAGGTTCTTCCAGTAACCCGGTGTCGATGCCTTTGAGGAAGTGATCAAACCAGCGAATTTGCAGGCGATCGATCGGGCTGTGTGCCGCTTCGCCAAAATCAACTGCGCCCCCTTTGCGGCTCCAGGGGAGGTGTGCCCACGGTCCGATGATGAGGTGCTGGGGCAAATCGGTTTGCGCGATCATCGTTTGATAAAGCTTGATCGTGCCGCGCAGGTGGGTGTCAAACCAGCCGCCAATATGCAGCATCGGCAGATCGACCTCGTGTAAGTAGGTACAGGGCGATCGTTTCTGCCAGTATTCCGCTTCGGGGTTCGATTCGTGCAGCCAGGGGTGATAGTGACAGTCGGGCGCCAACTGCTCCAAAATGCCCGATCGGGGACAGACCGGATTGTAAATCGGTGGATTGCGTGCCGCGCTGTAGAGCGTTAGAAAAGCTTCCTCGTTGCCCTGTCGCCGCACGGTCTCTGAGGCAAGCTGAATCCCCCAGCCCAGGTTGAGCTGATAGCAAAACGCGCCGCCTTCATAGGCCCAGTCTGCATATAGGTCAGAGGCTGCCATGCTGGGACAGATTGTTTTTAGCACAGGTGGACGCTTTGCCGCCGCAAAAAGCTGGGTCATGCCCTGATAGGAGAAGCCATACATCCCCACCTGTCCGGAACTTTGGGGTAAGCCCGCCGCCCACTGCACCGTTTCGTAACCGTCCTCAATTTCGTTGGCGAACAGATCAAACTCGCCCTCTGAAGAACCGCGCCCCCGCACATCCTGAATCACCACAATGTAGCCCTGTGCCGCATACCAGGACGGATGAGCATAAACCACCGTGGAGGCGATCGATCGTCCATAGGGCTGACGCATCAGCAGCACCGGAAACGACTCATCGCTGTCGGGGTAATACACATCTGCATCGAGTCTAACCCGATTGCTAGTTTGCATCGACAGGGTTTGTTTATGACGAACTGAGTAGAGCATGAGTTTTTCTACTTAACATTCCGGTTCATCTGCCGCTAGTGACCTTGCGTTCTCAAATTCCTAACTCAATAAGCTTTCTAAAAGCGTCCTGAGGGAGAACATCTGCTTACATAAGATCGGGAATTCCTGCAGCCGCTCGATGGAAACACTATGCTGCGAAACGACAGCTTTTTTGTTTGAAATACGCTACTTCTGTTCAGCAACAGCAACATACGCACCAAGCCCAATCATGGTGCAGCCTGAAGTAATGCGCTGACCTTGCCTGAACCTATAGCTTGTTCGCAATTTCTGCCCAATCGATCCTGCAAATGTAGCAACAACAATATCAACAGTAAGATTCAAAAAATCTGTAATTAGACCTAAAAATAAAAACTGAGTTAAAACGTTTCCATTTGCAACATGAATAAATTGAGGAATAAACGCAAGAAAAAACAATGCTGTTTTAGGATTGAGAACCTCGGTCATTACGCCCTGGTAAAATGCACTTTCGCGGCGTTTTGGCTGTACTACTGCATTAGTATTGATTGATAAGGCATCGTGACTCAAAAGAGTTCGTAGTCCTAAGTAAATGAGATAAGCTGCTCCCACATACTTCACAATTGTGAATGCAACAGCAGAAGTCATCAGCAGGCTAGAAATACCGATCGCAGCAGCAACAACATGAACGAGTCCGCCTACAAATAGACCGAGAGCAGACAAAATTCCCTCAGATCTACCCCCATTGAGGCTACGCATCAGGGTATAAAGAATACCCGGTCCTGGAGTAATGCTGAGAATGAAAGCGGCTGTCAGGAAGAGACCAAAGGTAGCAAGATCAGGCATAGCAAACTCCACTCGTGTTATTCCTTCTCCTTTTACATTCTAGGCAACTGTCACAGCCCGTAAATTAAGCAGCATCACTACCCTTTCACCAACTCATTCTGCTTACCCCACCGGGGGAACTGCTTCGCTTCGCCGCAAAACCGCCATATCCTGATCGTCTAGCTCGACCGGGATGCCGCTCCGAATGAGTTCAGCAAAGTCTTCGTTGGGAACCATAATGCATAGAGCATAGAGCCGATCGCTTCCCGTATTCTCAATTACATGGGTTCCGGTGGGGGGAACGAGGAGACTATCGCCTGCCTGAATCGGAACGGTTTTGCCGTCGCAGGTTGCCGCGCCTTCGCCCTTGAGCACAAAAAACATTTCGACTGCGAGCTGATGGCGATTGGGTGGCGTTTTTCCGCCCACGTCAAAGATTTCGACACAGTAGGTTAGCGACATATTCGCGCTGGAGGGGTCAAAGACGATCGCCAGTCGATTCGTATCTTGGGGACTGATGCGAAAAGCCTGATAGTCCTTCGGCGTTTTGATCAGCGGAATGATGCAGGAGGAGTCCATAGGTAATTACCCGTTGGGGAACTGCAAAGCACAGGTCAGGGGAAGGGCAAATATCACACTCAAACAGCACTTACAGGGCACTCAGTAAAGCCGCAGAATCAGCCACAAAGCCAAAACACTGGTTCACATTGTAAAAAGTCGCTTTCAGGCAATAGTCTGGCGAAGTGGTGGCAGTGCAGTCGCGCAGCAGGATGCAGTCGTAGCCCAGGAAATTCGCGTCAAGCAACGTTGCCAGCACACATTGATCGGCATTCACGCCGCTAAAGAATAACGTAGTTCTGCCCAGGTTTCGCAGAATACTGTCTAAAGGCGTATCCCAGAAGCCGCTCATGCGGTATTTATCGACGGAGATGTCTTCCGATTCCTGAATTAGCTCATCAACGACCGCCGCCGCCCAACTTCCTTTTTGCAGCACGGGCGCACCGTTTTTTGGAAGTCCATCGCCTAAGCCGATGCCTTCTCCGGTCGGATTATAGACGTGACGCAGCCCTGCACTGATGTTGAGCAAATCGGGACGGTTGCCCCAGTTAAGCCAGACGATTGGCACCGCCGCAGATCGCAGTTCGGGGATCAGGGTTTTCAGCGGGGCGATCGGCTCACGAGCCGGAGTCACATCCACACCAATATGCGCTAACCAGCCATCAGGATGGCAAAAGTCGTTTTGCATATCGACCACAATCAGCGCAGCTTTTGAGAGATCGAGGCGCAGGGTTTTGCTATCGGTGGGCAGCTCGATCGGGCGCGGGGGAATCGGCGGACGAGTGATATCGGCGACTTGAGCATCGACTGCCCAGGCATTGGGGGGCACACCCAGCGATCGAAGAGGACGATTCATAGGCAAAGGGTTAGAGGGGCAAGCGAGTTGATGACACCTCAAATCTTATGCTGTGGTAATCGAAATGAAGCGATCGATTCCGTATCGTGAGGTACGAATGAATCAAATCACTGCATTAAGTTTTGCCCTGGGCCAAGCTACTAGAGAGACTTCACCAGGGAATCATCCACCAGAGAAGCGGCATCAATGGGTTTGGAAATCAAGCCAAGTTGAGTAATAATCTGCTCTCCCGATTGCAGGCTTTTCACCAAACTATAGGGGCTGGACAGATTCATTGGGCCTTCCTGGTTGCCTTTCACATCAAAGATGCGGATGCCCGATAACTGCGGCGGAATCTCAGCAGCCGTAATGCCCAGCTTTTTGGCGCAAATCTGATTGGCTTCTTCAGGGTTGGTTTTGGCAAAGGCAAGTGCTTTGTCAATCGCCCGCATGTATTTCAAGATATCGTCACGACGGGAGGCGATCGTTTCTGCGCTTGCCGCCAAACCATTTGGAATAACGTTAGTGTCTTTCGAGGTGAACAAAATTTGCCCGTTCGCTTCCTCGACTGTCTTGCTTAGCCACGGTTCATAAGTGGTTGCTGCATCAACCCTGCCAGCCGCAAACGCCGTCGCTGCATCACTCGCCGAGAGCGACACCACTTCCACATCTTTTTCGCTGAGTCCCGCCTGCTTCAGATAGCTACCGAGAAAAATCTTGGCGTAGGGCGCATCTTCACGAGCGACTTTCTTACCGCGCAGATCTGCCGCACGATTGATATTGCGTCCCAGAATGCCGTCTGCGCCATTCGAGTAGTCCGAAATCATCAGAATTTTCAGTGTGGGGGCCTGCGCCACCAGCGTCATCAAATCGGGCACACCGACCCAGGCAAGATCAACCTTTCCGGCAGCAAGCGCAGTATTCGTATCCGTCGCCACCTGAAAGTATTCCTCATTGACCGTTACCCCTTCGGCACTGAAGAAATCTTTGTCCAGCGCAATGTATTGTCCCAGAAAACCCGCCCAGGGCTGCACCCCAATAGTTAGGGGTTTGCTTGCCGCATTTTCACCTGCACCCGTCCCTACCGAAGGCTGAGCATTGCAGGCAGCCAGAAAATTGGGCAATGCCGCACCTGCCGAAAAAAAGCTGATCCACTTCAGGAAATTTCTTCTTTGCATTGATTGACCTCAAAGACACAAGCGCAGGACGGATGAAAATGGCACTAAACCGACTGCATCCTGATTTGACGCACCTCAGACGGACATCCGGGCTGACGTTTTGCCGCCAGATATTCATCCAAAATTTGGTGATAGCGTTCTCGATTGAAGACCGTATAGTGCCCCGGATAAACCGTTTCAATCGGCAGCTTTTTCAGCCGCTCAAAAGTCGAGAGATAGGTGGACACATGGCTGCAATGAAGCTGATCGAGCAGTTCGCCATCGTAGACCACATCGCCAGAAAACAGCTCTTTTGCCTGTGGGTCGTATAGGGCGATGCAACCCGGAGAATGCCCTGGAAGATGCAGCACCTCAAACACTCGATCGCCCAAATCCAGCACGTCTCCCTCGTTTAGAATATCAGTCGGCTCAGTGCCGTGTAGTGTATATTGCTCCACGGTGAATCCGGTATGAGGCAAACAGTGAAAATCTTCCTGCCGCACCCAGCCCTGATTAGGCGTACAGAGTGCCTCATAGTCATCTCCAGTTCGCAGCGCAGAGGCTTCCGCCGCATGGATTGCCCGTCGATCGAATTCGTGCATTCCGCCTGCGTGATCAAAGTGAATGTGGGAGGCGATCGCCAGCAGCGGCTTATCGATCAGCGACGCGATGTACTGCCGCAAACTGGAAACGCCCAGCCCCGTATCAATCAGCAAGTCCTGCTTTTGTCCCTTAATCAGCCACAAATTTGCTCGATTAAACCAGTAATAGTGCGGCTCGGTGATCAGATAAAGGCGATCGGAAATTTTTTGGGTCGAGAACCAGCTTTCGCAAACAGAGGGCATAGGGGTAGGTGGGTGCGTGGATAAATAAGGGGGTAGGGAGATCAGGAAATGGAAAGATGACGAGATGAGGGGATAAGGAAAATTGGTATTGCTGAATCGGGATATGAAGGGTGCAAATTTAGCTTCTGTATCGCCCCCTAAATCCCCCAATGCTGGGGGACTTTGAATTCTGGTTCCCCCCAACTTTAGGTGGCTAGTGGGGCGTATCATACTCCGATTCAGCAACGCCGGAAAATCGTGTTCTTTTAGAACTCTGCCAGCACGGTTGGGCGATCGGCGGTCTGTTGCTTGAGTCGATTCAGGGCAACCAGCGATAGAAACTCATAGCCGACCTGAGCGGCAAGCTGAGCGGTAATCTGGGCGTGATCTTGAGCGGGAAGCACTTCTACCACGTCTGCCCCGACCCAGTTTAAGCCAACGCACGATCGCAGATAAGCAAGTCCCTGAAAGCTAGTGGGTCCGCCAACTTCAGGAGTGCCTGTGCCAGGAGCGAATGCCGGATCAAAGAAATCCACATCAAAGGAAAGAAACGCTTTCGTATCACCAACTCGATCGCGCACGATCGCCCCAATTTGCGCTGGTGTGTAGCTCAGCAGCTCCGTGGTAGACAGAGCCAGGAATCCCAACTGCGTCGACAACTGCACATCGTCTTCGTCGTAAACGGGTCCACGCATTCCAATCTGAATCGATCGCTCAGGCACAATCAAGCCTTCTTCCACCGCGCGCCGAAAGGGAGTTCCGTGGGTGTAGCGATGCCCAAAGTAGCTGTCCCACAAATCGCAGTGGGCGTCAAAATGCACCAGCGAGAGGGGTCCGTGGACGGCTGCCAGTGCCCGCAGTTCTGCTAAGGTGATGCTGTGATCGCCGCCAATGCCCAGCGGAATCACACCTGCTTCAGCGATCGGCCGAACGGTGTCTGCGATTGCCGCATAGCTATCGTGAATGTAACCCGGCACGACAGGCGCATCGCCGTAGTCAATGCAGGATAGGGTGTCAAACACATCTACCTTGAGTTCCCGATTGTAGGGACGTAAAATTGCCGACGCGCTGCGAACTGCTTCGGGTCCAAACCGTGCTCCGACCTTGTAGGTCACTCCAGTATCAAACGGCAGCCCGACGATCGCCACATCCACTGCATCCAGAGTTTGAATGTGGGGCAGACGGGCAAAGGTACGAATCCCGATAAAGCGAGCAAATTCAAGGGCATTAAGAGGCTGGTAGCGCGGCACAGCAGTTTTCCTGATTTTGAAGGTGGGATCGAAGCGAATGCCTCTAGAAAGAAGACGGCAGGGGCAAACGCTCCACTGTTCGGAGAAATGTCACTTTTACACTTTTACGATTGAGTGACATTTGAGTGACATTCAACAACTTAGTCACATTCAACAACTTAGTGACAACCGTAACCGAAAACCGTTTTAATTGATACAAAGTTAATTCATCTTTGATTTATTGTTGATATCGCAAGCATTTATGAATCACTTTGCGACTTTGGCTAATTCCGGATTGCAAGTAGGATTGCACTCATGACTCAAACCCCGTTTCCGCTAGAAGTTGTGCCGCTGGATGAGGTTGATCAAGACATTATTAATCTGCTGAAGGAGGATGGACGCAAGGCATTTACCGATATTGCCAAGCAGTTGTCCCTGCCCGAATCCACCGTCCGCTATCGGGTGCAGCGATTGCTTCAGTCGAGCGTAATGCAAATCCGTGCCCAGCTTAACCCCCGCAAGCTCGGTGTCCCTCATATTGTCACGATGCGAATCAACGTCGCCTGCGATCGCATTGATGCCGTTGCAGATTTTCTATCTACCCTGCCAGAAGTGCAGTTTGTGGCGATCGTCACCGGACACTACAACATCATTATGGATGCCTGCTTTGGCACCCACGAAGACCTGTTAGCGTTGTTTAATAAGATTCAGAGAGTTCCCGGCATTATCCACTACGATTCCTGCACGATCTTAAAGCTTTTGAAATCCGAATATCAATACTCGTTCACCGAGCATTCTTGAAACTAAGGATGTCCAAGTTCTATAGGGTGTGCGGCAAATTGTTAACAGTCCTGCAAGACATTAACCTTCTTCATGCCAGAGAGTTTGTCTTAACCTGCACCCGCTAGCAGCATTGCCGCAAAAAAATAATTGTGCATTACAGGCACTTTCATCTACTAGACGCTAAAGCCCGCAAACACAATTATTTAGAAAAATGATTATTTAGAAAAACGATCGGTCTAAGCATTGGCCGCACGATAAAGGAAAAATGCTGCTGCTCAATGTGCCACAAGTCAATTTAGATCTGGAGTTTCGGGCGATCGATTTTTTTGAAGAACGACATGCATTGTTTTCAGTAATTCCTGCGCTGTGTAGGGTTTTGCGAGAAATTCAGTCGCTCCCATATTCATCACTTCCCTCACTTTTTCACTGGAAGGTAGCCCACTCAACGCAACAATTTTGACCAGCGGGTTCATTTTTCTGAGGATCTGCATTGCTGCTGAACCCGTCATATTCGGCATCATCATATCCATTAAGACGATGTCTACCTTATCCTTGTGTTCCGCAAAGACAGCAACAGCATCAATGCCATCACTGGCAGTTAAAACCTTGTAGCCAGAGGTTTCTAGGGACGTTTTTGTCACCTCTCGAATCAGGGCTTCATCATCGACGACCAGAACGAGTTCTCCATGTCCAAGCGGTTGTTCCAGATCTGCTGCCGATTGGGCTTCCACTCCCTGAATTGCGGGGAGGTAAACCTTGAATTGGGTTCCTTGTCCAACTTCGCTGTAAACGTTTAAAAATCCCCCATGACTTCTGATAATGCTATTCACCGTTGATAGTCCGAGTCCTGTTCCTTTTCCCAATTCTTTCGTGGTGAAAAAAGGATCAAAGATTTTATCAATCGCTTCAGGCGAGATACCCATCCCCGTATCGACAACAGACATCAGCACATAAGGACCAACTTTGGCATCTAAGTGAACATGGGCATAGCTTTCGTCAATGAATAAATTTTCAGCAGAGATGCTTAAGGAACCTCCTGTGGGCATGGCATCACGAGCATTGACACAAAGGTTCATCAGCACTTGGTGCAATTGCGTTGGATCAGCAGAAATCGGATGAAGATCAGGGTCAATATGGGTATGAACTCCGATCGACTTTGGAAAAGTTCCGGCAGTAACCTGCTTCACCTCTGAAATTAAATTCTGCAATTGAAGTACTTGGCGTTGACCCTCAGACCCGCGCGCAAACGCCAGAATTTGGTTAATTAATGCGGCTCCGCGTTTCGTATTCGTTTCCTGCATCTTCAGGAATTCAAGAGTCGATGCATCCGCGTCCGTTAGTTTCATCTGAAGCAGTTGGGCGATCGCGAGAATCGGCGTCAAAATGTTGTTCAGGTCATGGGCAATGCCGCCTGCCAACGTTCCCAAGCTCTCTAATCGCTGGGCATGAAGGAGCTGTTTTTCAAGCTGTTTCTTTTGAGTAATGTCTGTATTAACGACGAGGATAGATTTTAGCTGGTTCTCTCCAAACACCGCAGTCCAGCGGCTCTCGACCAAAATCTCTTTGCCATCTTTGGTCAGTTGGCGCAGCTCTCCCTGCCACTTTCCAGTTTCAAACACTACTTTTTGGATGTCTTCAAGCTGAGGAGAACTATTCGGAGCAAGAAGATGTCTGGCACTCATGGTGAATGCCTCGGCTTTCTGCCAACCGTATAGCTGTTCAGCTCCCTGATTCCAAAATAGGATTTGGTTGTTTAGATTTAATACCCAAACTGCATCGGTTGTAATGTCCAGCAGAGCAGCCTGCTCACGAATTTTCTCCTCCGATCGCTGACGTTCAATCAGTTCGGTCTGCACCTGTTGATGCAGTTCAGACTGCTGGATGGCGATCGCTAACTGGGTGGAGAGTTGCTTGAGCAGATCAAGCTCGATCGTCTGCCATTGGCGAGCATCGATACAGCTATTTGCAACGAGCAAGCCCCAAAGCTGTTCGCCCTGCACAATCGGTACAACTAAATTTGCCCGCACCTGGAGCCGAGTCAGCAGCTCAAGATGGCATGGGGAGAGATTTGCAGCACGAACATCATCGATCGCCTGGATACGCCCTTGCTGATATAGCTTGCGGTTGCCGGGCTGGATAAAGAAAGAATCGGTAACTTTGGTTCCCTCGATCGATAAAAACTCTGGAACAACGGATTCGACCGTTACTTCACCGCTCCAATCAGGTTCAAAGCGGTAGATAAACACGCGATCCGCTTGCAGAAACTGCTGAACCTCACATACGGCAGTTCTTAAAATCTCTTCTAGATTGAGCGATCGACGAATGCGCTGAGCAATTTTCGTCATCATCCGCTCACGCTCAACCTGCTGACGCAGCATTTTTTCTCGCCATTGCTGCCTTGCAAGCTCGGCAAGCTGTTCCGCCCGGCTCTGGCGCTCTTGCTTCACCCGCTCTCGATAATTGCGAAAGAAGTCAGCCAAATTCGGCTCATCTGCGAGTAGTGCGCTCAGGTTGTCCTGCACGCGCTGGTCTGCTTCGTATGCCACCTCCGGATGAAACTCCATCCAGGTATGACAAGTTTTGACATAAGCAATAAAGGCAACCAAATGCTTATAATTTGCAGCACCTAGAAAATCCTGTAAAGCACTTCGACAATGTTCTGACTGCTCGCTGTCGAGGGCAATAAAAATTGCTGCCTGTAGCAGGCTCTCTTCCATCAATGGAGTTAAGGTTGACCAGTCCAACAGCGGATAAGTTTGGGCTGAAAGTCTTCTGAGGTGAGCTTCTAGCTCCTCTGTTGAGGGTGGGGGTGCCTCCAGTAATGCTAAAACTTGCTGTGCTGCCAGCCCCAGCGGACGCAGAGTGCAGCTATGGCAAATCATGCAGTAAGGAATGCCACAAAATCGCGAAAGGTAAGCAGAAAGCTTTTCCTTAAACAGAGCAGGTAAAGGATTATAAACGTAAGCAGTGAGCGTGTGCTGCCAAAGGTTTTCTAATACCTGAGGAGCATGCTCTGCTGGCTCAAAAAATGGAGGAATGAACCCAAATGTTGCCTCTATTTCTGCCTTAATCTGTTGAGCCGATCGACCAGCACTGATAACAGATTCTTGCTTAGAAATTGTGTTAACAGAGTGCGACATAGGGATCCTCAATGAGCTTTTATCTTCGTGGATAATGGTCAAGTTTTACTGGGGAATGATGGCAAGCCTGAAGGATTTGAGCAAGGCAATTTACGCATCGACTTCAAAATTTGAGTTGTAAAAACTAATTCATTTTCGCAAGTTCCGTTTGAAAGAGATCATGCCTTGATTACTAACCGTATCGTTGAGTAATAATTCAAGAGCTAAACCTAAATACTATAGTTTTCAAAAAGAGTTTTCGAAAAGGTTAATTACGGTTTCTGCGTGGAGTACTACTGATATTTGAAGTGTAATTAGCCCAATTAAAAAGCAGTAAGCATTTCCTGAATTAATTTCTCGAAGGGAGAGAAGTTTGATAGCAATCAATCATCAAAAGGTGCAGCACGATAAAATTGTGAACTACGTCTTGAAGCGAGATTTTGTCCAGCAATCTTAATGCTTAAAGAGCTACCAATGCACCCTAAAAGGTCACTTCAAAAGGAACAAAGAGCGTTTCTTTTACCCCATTCAATGAGCTAATTTGGTTCTTCATCTACCATTGTGCAGATGAGTAACCTTTACTTGTTATGGTAACGCATACAACAGAAAATTAGCGATTTCTTACCAAACTCGTTATGATTACGCCCAGGGAAGCTGCTACGCATCGATTTTTCCCGATTCATGCCACTTCCCAGGCTGCCTGAAAGAAGTCCAGCTCACACTGCATCGCATAGCGATAGGTCGATCGGGCAAGCGGAGAGTCTACCGTGTAGCGATCGGCAAGGGCAGCAAGCTGATCGGCAAGCGGCTCAAACTCATTGCTACTGTAGATGCGAACCCAGTCAGCGTAGGCGTGATCAGGGATGCCATTCGCGGCTAGCTTTTGTCCGAGAAACGCATAGAGCTTCATGCAGGGCAGCATCGCGGCGATCGTCACTCCCACTTCCTGGCTCCAGGCTGTTGCCAGCAAAAAATCTGTATATCGACGAGTCGCAGTTCCCGGCTGCACGTCCTGTAAATTCACGCCCCACTGCGTCGCATAACTCTGGTGAAGCTGCAATTCCTGCAATACGCCTGCTGCCAAACCGTGAAACACGCCAAATCCTTTCCAATCCGGCACTTTTGCCGCCGCAATACTGTAGGCACGGGCAAACGCCTCTAGAAAAAAAGCATCCTGTCCCACGTAATAGGCAAAGTTTGACCTCGGTAAACTGCCGTTGCCAATTCCCTGCACAAAAGCGTTATTGAGACAGCCGATCGCCAAATCCTGATTAGCTTCCCAAAGTTCCGCCGCGATGCTCATGATGATCTTGAATGAAAGTCAGATCTTAATATAGGCGGTTACTAGTTAATTGAGGCGGTTAAATCGGCAGCCGTCACAATTCATCTTCCGGCAACCAATCCTCATTGAGAACTCGCTCAATCGTGTAAGGACATTCTTCGGGAAAGGTGAAAATTGCCAGACCTGTTTGCTTCGCTGCCTGTTGTCGGGCCCGATCGTAGCTTGCCTGAAGCTGCTCTGCTGCATAGTTTTTCAGGCTGGGACTATCTTCGATCGCCAAGTTAATCTGAGTCCGCGCATCAGTAATTGAGTCGAGCCAGCTATCCGATCGTCTCTGCGGCTGATACTGCCATTTGAGTAGGTGGAGCAAAAGACGGACAAGTTGACTCGTTATTCCTCTCCGTTCCCGCTTGCCCAAATCTTCAACCTCGTCGATCAAATGCTCAATATCAATCTCATGCCAGCGGCGATCGCGCAGTTGCTGCACAGTTTGATTGATCCATTGGTTGAAGTCGATCGAGTCAGTTTCGGGCATGGCTAGTTTGCTAGATTATTCCATCCAGAATCTAAATTAAATATTCCTTGGCTCAACTTTAGCTAAAAAACTGACAAAGCCTTCAATGCTTGCCATAGGCTTATCGGGTGAGAAAGTTCAACAACTTCAACCGCAGATCTACAAGTCTGCATAACGATTGAGATGAGCGGCAACAGATAAACTTAAACTTGCTCCACGAATTCCGGGCTGTCCGCTCCATCGAGGGGTTAGCCCGTAAATTCTACGCTAGCCACCTCACGACACCAACGATGAAATCCCAACAGCATTCTCGCACAGCGAACCTCAATCACTGTATCTATCCAGTTCTGGTGACTTAGAAACTCACCGTGTCGAACAAAATCTCCCTCTACCCGGTGTACTCCAGCAAAATCTTGCAACTGTGTAGGTGCAAAGGCTGAAATGGACTTAATGCTTCCTAATATACGACCCGTTTGGGAGTAGCTGATCCCAATTGTCACCTTTGCAAACTGCCAATTGAGTGAACAACGCTGACAATCCCAGTCGCCCATAACAACCACTAAATCATCGTTGTTACTCCAAGGGTAAAGAGGTGCATAGTCATTCATCCGACTAAGTTCAACCTCTGCCGAGCTACCAACACAGTAATCTCTTGCAGAGTTCTGTCGGTCTACGGTGAATAGCTTTGTTTGAATCCTAGCTTCAGATTGAGCATGACAACGGAGGCAGTGCAGCTTTCCAACAACATAGACAAAAAGCCCCATCCTAACCCTCCAAATACTGCCTTACCCGCAACCTCAAACTAGCTCAACTTGGTGCACCAAAACAGAAGCTTCATGTATTGTTCTCACTAAAAGAATGAGATGAGGGCTCCTAAGAAATTAGATTTTTAGCGAGCATAAATACTTGTATCGCCTCACAGTAGATGATTTTGATCGATCGCGATCGCCCGCTGGAGCAACTGCATCGCCTCGCCCGAACAGTAGTATTGCGACCAAAGAAAAACTCTGATGGCGTGAAGGGTGGCTACCTACATTCTCTAATCGATCGGGGGCGATCGCTTCGCGCAGCCGCTTCGGCGGATCACTCTTCATGGATTCGGTTGCAGCTTAGTAAAACAAAAAGAGCGCAGATTGCTCTACGCCCTAATTGATTATTCAGATTACTTGAGAATAAGTTAAACCTGAACCATTCCGCCTGCTGCCTGGTATCGGGCACGAGCGCGACGAACGTTTCTTTCTGCCTGGAATTGCTCCTGGCGGGAACCGCTACCGCGCACCTGATTGAGCTTTGCCTCGGCTTCGCTGTAAGCAGTCCGGGCAGCCTCACGATCGATCCCATCCCCCCGCTCTGCAGCATTCACCAGAATCGTGACTTCATCCGATTCGACTTCAGCAAATCCGCCCATGAGTGCGATCGCAGTCCAGTCTTTGCCAGCCCGCACCCGCATTACGCCAACATCAAGCGCAGAAAGCAAGGGAGCGTGACCAGGAAGAATTCCAAGCTGTCCGGTCGTACTGGGCAAAATCACTTCTTCTGCCGTTGAATCCCAAACCGTTTTATCTGGAGCGACAACACGAACTGTTAGTGGCATAGTTTTCCTCAGCGTTCAATCGGGCAGATTCAGGCATCAGAGCTAGTGTTCCAATGCCCGAACCGTTTCACCCTTACTTCCCTTCAGACTTGAGCTTTTCACCCTTGGCGACCGCTTCATCAATGTCGCCCACCAGATAGAATGCCTGCTCTGGCAGATCATCCAACTGACCGGAGAGGATCATCTGGAAGCCCTTGATCGTTTTTTCCAGGGTGACGTACTTACCAGGCGCACCGGTAAATACTTCTGCTACGAAGAACGGCTGCGACAGGAATCGCTCGATCTTGCGGGCACGGGCCACAATCAAACGATCGTCTTCTGACAGCTCATCCAGACCCAGGATTGCGATGATGTCCTGAAGCTCTTTGTAACGCTGAAGCGTCGACTGCACCGATCGCGCCGTGTTGTAGTGCTCATCGCCTACAATGCCGGGCTGGAGCATGGTCGAGGTGGAATCGAGCGGGTCTACTGCCGGGTAGATTCCTTTTGCTGCCAGACCACGAGAGAGTACGGTGGTTCCGTCGAGGTGAGCAAAGGTGGTTGCCGGAGCGGGGTCGGTCAAGTCGTCCGCAGGCACGTAAACTGCCTGAATCGACGTAATCGAACCCTCGGTGGTGGAGGTGATGCGCTCTTGCAGGTCGCCCACATCCGTTCCCAGAGTCGGCTGGTATCCTACCGCAGAAGGCATCCGTCCGAGCAGAGCCGATACTTCGGAACCTGCCTGAACGAAGCGGAAGATGTTGTCAACGAATAGCAGTACGTCCTGCTTGTTCACGTCGCGGAAGTATTCTGCCATCGTCAGACCCGACAGACCGACGCGCATTCTAGCACCCGGCGGTTCGTTCATCTGACCGTAGACCAGCGCGATTTTCGAGTTCTCAGGGTTTTCTTTGTCGATTACCCCAGACTCGATCATTTCGTTGTAAAGGTCATTGCCTTCGCGAGTCCGCTCACCTACCCCTGCAAACACAGACACACCACCGTGCTGGGTTGCAATGTTGTTGATCAGCTCCATCATAATGACGGTCTTGCCCACGCCCGCACCGCCAAACAGACCGATCTTGCCGCCCCGACGGTAGGGGGTCAGCAGGTCGATCACTTTGATGCCTGTTTCAAACACAGAGGGCTTGGTTTCCAGGTCGGTCAGCTTGGGAGCTGCACGGTGAATCGGAGAAGTTTCTTCTGCGTTGACCGGACCTTTATTGTCTACCGGTTCGCCCAGCACGTTAAAAATTCGACCGAGGGTGGCTTTACCCACGGGCACACTAATAGGCGCACCCGTATCGTACGCTTCCATACCGCGCACCAAGCCATCGGTGGTGCTCATTGCCACTGCACGAATCTGGTTGTCGCCCAGAAGCTGCTGTACCTCGCAGGTAACGGCAACATCTGCGCCTGCGGTGTTTCTGCCCGTCACGCGCAGCGCGTTGTAGATCCGGGGCATTTGTCCCGCCGGGAACCGGACATCGACTACGGGACCAATAATTTGTGTAATGTAACCAACGTTGGTTTTTTCTGCTGTGGTGACCATGCTTGCGCCTATCGTGTGATCAGCTTAATAAAAGGTTGAAAACAGCCTGAACGTTTGAAATTCGCCAACCTCAGCTTATCACCCAAGGGATCACTAAAAAATAGTAAAAAATGTGGCAGCAGGATAAATCAGAGCTAGAGAAAATCGGCGATCGACCGCAGGTAAAGGCTTTTGGGGCGATCGGCTCTCTTAAAAAATTTTAGGTAAAAATACTCGCTGCCGTTCTGCCGTGGGTGAACCAGGAAGGCTAGCTCAAATGATAAGCTTTTTTTATGTTACTGAATTTGAAGCGATTTGAGAGGCGGGGCGGTTGCCATCTGACGCGCCATATCAAGGATATTTTGCCGCTCTGCTGCGAGGAAACTCACGGTGTAAGTCATCCCATCCTGCTGCCACATTAAAGAAGAGAAATCTGAGGGCGGCGCTTGGTTGCTTCCTTCCATTAAATATCCACGCACACCTTCTATTAGCGTAATCGGGGCTGCCATTGCCTGATGTCGGCTGAGTTCGCGCTGCGCATTAGCAGAGGTAGCCAGTTCGGCGGCAAAGCTCCCCACCAAGCAGGGAAATTGTCCCCGCTCGCAGGTGAACAGGCTAATTGTGAGGCGAGGCGGTGTTGTGGTGGGCAACACTTTCACAATTAAGGTATTTGGATCTAGCTCACCCAGACCTCCGAGCAGAATTTGGGACGGTAAACGCATTTCGGCACGGGGCGGGATTGCTTGCCG
>NZ_JACJOR010000050.1:0-4715 GCF_014695615.1 Leptolyngbya sp. FACHB-711 | reverse complement strand
CCGAAACGCAGTTAGGAGATATGGAAAGTGGACAGCTTTCATATCTTTTACTCAATCTAAACTGTTGCAAATTTCTAATTAGATTGGATGTTAGACTGAACTTCGCTCAACCGACGCTTTAGGAAGCGGCGCTCACTGTCATTTGTCACCAATTCTAGTGCTCGCCTATAGCTCTGGGTCGCTTCCTCTGATGCTCCGACACGCCGTAATAAATCCGCACGGGTAGCATGAAACAGATGATAGCTGTCAAGTTCTGGGGCAAGGCTATCAATCAGTTCAAACGCCGCTTGAGGACTATCTGCCATCGCGATCGCCACCGCTCGATTCAAGGTCACAATGGGTGAAGGCTGCAAGCGTTCCAACACCTCATAGAGCCGCACGATTTGTGCCCAATCTGTTTCTTCGGCTCGTCCAGCCTGGCAGTGCAGGGCGGCGATCGCTGCTTGCAGGGCATACACTCCCGTTCCACTGCGTAGGGCTTCTTCCACCAAGGGCAAAGCCTCCGCAATTTGTTGGTGGTTCCAACGACTCCGATCCTGATCTTGCAACAGAATCAGATTGCCAGCTTCATCCAGACGGGCATCGCGCCGCGAGTCGTGCAGCAACATCAGTGCCACCAGTGCTGTGACTTCAGACGGGGGTTGGGGTGACATCAATTGCCGCACCAGTTGTCCCAGTCGAATCGCTTCAGTGCAGAGGTCCGCCCGCACCATCGAGTCTCCTTTCGTCGCGGCATAACCTTCGTTAAAGATGAGGTAGATTACTGCCAATACTGCCTCTATCCTCGGATATAGATCAGTTATGTCAGGCACTTTGTAGGGAATGCCTGCGTCTCGAATTTTGCGTTTGGCACGAACTAGTCGTTGCGCCATCGTTGCAGTAGGAACCAGAAAGGCGCGAGCAATTTCGTCAGTTTCCAGTCCACCGAGCATTCGTAGGGTCAATGCCACCTGAGTTTCGATCGCTAGTGCCGGGTGGCAGCAAGTAAAGATTAATCGCAGGCGATCATCTCCAATTTCATCGCTGTCGTAGGTTGGTTCTTCGCTCGATGGAATCAACCCTGATGCCGCGTACCAGTCTAGTTTTTCGGTCAGTCGTGTCCGTCGTCGGAGGCGATCGATCGCCTTGTACCGTGCGGTTCGGATGATCCAGGCACGGGGAAGATCGGGAATACCACTGGTTTCCCACTGGTTTACTGCTGCTGCAAACGCCTCCTGTGCGGCTTCTTCAGCCAGATCAAAATCTCCTAGCAGCCGAATCAGGATAGCAACAATGCGTCCCCATTCAGTTCGATAAATCGAGGCAATTGCTTGAGCAACATCTGATTTTGGAGTTGAAGCCATACCTGTCATAAAAAGACACAAAGTTTTTTTAGCAAGGTGTCGATTTGAGGAGTTCTCGTTCGACTGAGTAACAAAGGCAGTAAGGTTCAATTGTACTAAATAGAAGTTTTTCAACAAGATGTCGATTTGAGTAATTCCCATTCGACTTAACTACAAAGGAGGCAACCCAATGAAATATTTGCTGCTGATATATATGGACGAAACCGCCATGAGCGACTCTGAGCGAGAGCATTGCTACGTGGAATCTGCCCAAGTCGCCCAGGATCTCCATACGAAGGGACAATTTGTGGCAACGGCTCCACTCCATCCTGTGGCAACCGCAACCAGTGTTCAAGTCCGTGACGGCAAATCACTGGTGACAGATGGACCGTTTGCCGAAACCCGCGAACAATTGGGCGGATTCTTCCTCGTTAATGCTCAGGATTTGGATGAAGCCATTGCGATCGCCACCCAAATCCCAGGTGCAAAAGTTGGTACCGTCGAAATCCGTCCTGTAATTGAAGTTGCGGGACTACCAGCACAGTCATGACCGTCCTCAACCGCTTGAACTTAAGGAGAACCTTCATGCAAAACAATCCCAAAATCACTCCCTGTTTATGGTTTGATGATCAAGCCGAAGCAGCCGCTCAGTTTTATACGTCAATTTTTCGCAATTCCAAGATCGTCCACATCAGCCGATATGGAGAAGCAGGGCAGGAAATTCACGGAAAACCAGCCGGAACCGTTATGACCGTCAGCTTTGAACTAGATGGTCAGCCGTTCACAGCGCTGAACGGAGGTCCGGCCTTCAAATTTAACGAGGCAATTTCCTTCCAGGTCTCTTGCGATACCCAGGAGGAAGTGGACGATTACTGGCAAAAACTGTCTGTAAGTGGGGATGAAACCGCACAGCAATGCGGCTGGCTCAAAGATCAATATGGCGTCTCGTGGCAAATTATTCCTCGCATTCTCATTGAATTGCTCAATCACCCCGATGCGGCAACATCTCAAAAAGTTACAACTGCCATGCTGCAAATGAAGAAGATCGAAATTGATGAACTCAAGCGTGTCGCTGCGAGTTAGCGGTTCCTTCGGAGTTGCGCTTTGCGCTAATCAGCACACCAAACCCCTAGCAATTCAACTTAAAACCACTCAACAGGAGATTTCACAATGAAAGTCATGGTCATCGTCAAAGCAACCCAAGACTCCGAAACTGGCATCATGCCAAGCGAACAGCTTTTGACTGAAATGGGACAGTACAACGAAGAATTAGCCAGGGCCGGTATCTTGCTAGCTGGTGAGGGGCTTCATCCTAGTTCAAAAGGGGTGCGAGTTCACTTTTCAGGAACGGATCGCACTGTCATTAAGGGACCATTCACTCCAGCGCAGGAACTAGTTGCAGGGTACTGGCTGTGGCAGGTGAACTCAATTGAAGACGCGATCGCTTGGGTGAAGCGCTGCCCTAACCCAATGCCAGGAGAATCCGAGATTGAGATCCGTCCCATATTCGAGGCAGAGGATTTTGGTGAAGCCCTGACCCCCGAATTAAGGGAGCAGGAAGACCGCATTCGCGCCCAGATTGAAACGCAACAGCAAGAGTAATTTCATCAGTTGCCGCGCAAATGATGTTCACGCGCGAACGATCAGCTCATCAAAACGCAGAATCAATTAAGAAAGGAGAAATCAATGCAATTCAATCCTTACCTGATGTTCAACGGCAACTGTGAGGCAGCGTTCAAGTTCTACGAGCAATGTCTCGGCGGCAAAATCACTATGATGATGACTCACAAAGAAGCACCTTCCGCAGAAGAGGTCTCACCGGAATGGCATGACAAAATTATGCACGCCTGTCTTGAGTTGGACGATCGCCTCTTAATGGGATCTGACTGCCCACCCGGATATTTTGAAACCCCTCAAGGTTTCTACGTGCAGGTTAGTGTACCTGAACCATCCGAAGCAGAACGAATTTTTCACGCTCTGGCAGAAAACGGCAAA
Organism: Leptolyngbya sp. FACHB-711; assembly: GCF_014695615.1. Taxonomy (NCBI): domain Bacteria; kingdom Bacillati; phylum Cyanobacteriota; class Cyanophyceae; order Leptolyngbyales; family Leptolyngbyaceae; genus Leptolyngbya; species Leptolyngbya sp. FACHB-711. Next base: position 1,398 of record NZ_JACJOR010000050.1, on the reverse strand, counting down.
GTGAAAATGGCGATCGCCCCAACCTTCTGGTCAGTTCGCTTTGGTATGTTGGTCGATCAGTTCGGTACACCTTGGATGGTCAACTGTGAGCAGGTTGTTTGACCCTCTTACCGCCCTTCACCTCTAGTTTCACAGACTGTCCTACAACACACTACACAGGAGAAACCATGAGTACTCAAATTTTCGTCAATCTACCTGTCAAAAATCTCAAGCAATCGATCGAGTTTTTTACACAACTCGGTTTTCAGTTCAATCCTGAATTTACCGACGAAACGGCCACTTGCATGATTGTTTCTGAGAACATCTTCGTGATGCTCTTGACTCATGAAAAGTTCAAGACGTTCACGCCAAATGCGATTTGTGATGCTACCCAAAGTACCGAAGTGCTGGTATGTCTATCGGCTCAGAGCCGAGCAAAAATAGACGAGATGGTTCGTCAAGCAGTCGCCTTTGGTGGCACAACCTATAAAGAGCCGCAAGACCATGGATTTATGTATGGTCATGGATTTCAAGATTTAGATGGTCATATTTGGGAACTGGTTTACATGGAACCCAGCGCAAGCGATTAAGCTGAATCTACCCAGAAGGTATAGGTGTAAGCTATCACAGCAACATAGCTTTTGATCTAAGTTCAATCATTACACTATGGAGATCTGCATGATTCAAAATGCAATTGCACATCCAGAAATCGTTGGAAGAGACGAATGGCTGTCTGCTCGTAAAACATTGCTTGAACATGAGAAAGAATTGACCAAGCATCGCGATCGGATCAACGTAGAACGACGCAGACTACCAATGGTCAAACTTGAGAAGGAATATACCTTTGAAGGGTCAAATGGTTCTACCAAACTCGTTGATTTGTTTGAGGAACGAACCCAACTGATCGTCTATCACTTCATGTTTGCTCCAGAGTGGGAGAATGGCTGTATGGGTTGCACAGGCTACGTGAATGCCTTGGGTGATCTGTCAACGTTGAATGAGCGTGACACAACCTTCGTGCTGGTCTCCCGTGCCCCATTCCCCAAACTGGAAGCCTACAAGAGGCTGAAGGGATGGACGGTTCCCTGGTATTCCTCCTTTGGCAGCGATTTTAACTACGATTTCCATGTCACGCTAGACGAAAACATCGCGCCTATTGAATACAACTATCGGGACAAAGCGGAGTTAAAGAAACGAAATGGACCGAATGTAATGCAAGGCGAGAGTCACGGACTCAGCGTTTTCTTCCGCTTGGGTAACGATGTTTTCCACACCTACTCGACTTACGCCCGTGGCGTTGAATCTCTGACCGACGCCTACAGCCTGCTGGATATGACTCCCTACGGACGGCAGGAAGACTTTGAAGACTCACCACCTGGGTATCCGCAAAAGCCGACGTATGGATGAGACGCGGCACTT
>NZ_JACJOR010000005.1:0-1945 GCF_014695615.1 Leptolyngbya sp. FACHB-711 | reverse complement strand
TATCATTAAAAATACCGCTAAAAGTATTGCTGAGAAGACTAAGAACTGGAATTTTGGGGTGATTAAACTGAGCATTTATCAAGCTTCGCTCTGAGAGAAAAATTATCAAGCTAGAACAGGAACCTGGCTCTCTTCCAGCATTCAAAGCCGCTTCACGTTGCAAGCTAGAAAGCAAGGAAAGCAGCGCAGGCGATGTGCCTCCCTGGATACTTTGTCAATTGCACTTTGTCAAATGCTCTGTCAGAACTCTACCCTATGGCTAATTTCCTAAGGTTGATTTATTGAGTCAGGGATTACAGCGATAATTCCAGCATTATTAGTTAATTTATTAGTCAATTAAAATTGTTGATTCTAAGATTGCTAATTCGTGCATTGGCGATCGTGGCTGGAAATTCTGCCTTTAAACTCTAATAGCCTCTTTTGTTAAGCAAAACCTTGTTGAGCAAAATCGGTTAAGCAAAATCAGCACATTCGCTAGAACCCAACTCATTCACTGACATGATGGATAGCCTTACTCGTCCCCTTCTCGTGGTTGATGACTCTGACATCGACTTTGAGATTCTGCAATCTGTGGTCAGCCGGACTGTGGTGGATCAGCTTGTCTTTCGCTGCACAGATGGCGATGAAGCACTCAGCTTTTTGTTTCAAACGGGCGAGTACGCTGATCCTGATACTGCGCCCCGTCCTGGGGTCATTTTACTGGATTTGAATCTGCCCGGAACCGAAGGGCTAGACGTGCTGGCGCGAGTCAAACAAGACGACCAGCTCAAAAGTATTCCGATCGTCGTTCTCACTAGCTCCACCAATCCTGACCACATCAAACAGTGCTATCAGCGCGGAGCAAGCAGCTATGTGGTCAAGGCAATGAATACCCAAAAATTTATTGCAACTCTGCAATCCCTGATTCATTTTTGGCTAGAAAGCGCAGTTTTATCTTATAGTGAGCAGCCCTGGTTATCGCATCGTTCCGCATTCCCTCAGTGTTGAACCACGATTGAACCAGTGTTGAACTGCTACTGCTGGAAGTTAAATCTGCGCGATCGTCGCCTGCCATTCACTGCATTCTTCTAAGTAGGAAAGCAGATAGAATAGGGACACAATGATTGCTTAGAGTAAGTCTTATGTCTATCGACTGTCTATCGAAAGGTACCCGAGGTAAGGATGCCTGAATTTTGCTTAAAAAAAGTGCGCTTGAAAAGTATTTGATAGTTTCCCTTGCCCTCGCTAATTTCCCGTTTTGGGGACTTTGAGATGTCTCTCGCTTTCTACTTAATCGCAACTCAAGAATGGTACAGAAGCCGGTAATTGCCTCGGAAGTGCTTGATCTCACTAGCTGCGAGCGTGAACCTATTCATATTCCCGGCTTGATCCAGCCGCACGGCTGCCTGCTGGTGCTCAAAGAACCCGATCTCACCCTTATCCAGGTCAGCGAAAATACGGTTGCCTACCTGGGCAAGTCGCCAGAGCAGCTTCTGAACACTGCCCTCACTGATCTGCTGGGGGCAAAGCAAACGGTCGCGATCGAGCAATGCCTGACGGAGAATTTTGAGACCGTCAATCCCTTAAAAATCACGATCGAACGATCCGAAGGCGCGGCTATTTTTGACGGGGTAATTCATCGAGCGGATGAGCTGCTTCTGCTGGAGCTAGAACCGAGCCAAACTGAGGCTTCTGCAAATTCTCTTCAGCTCTACCCTTGGGTTAGGGGTACGATAAATAAGCTCCAGAGTGCCACCACGCTTCAAGAAATGTGCAACTTTGCGGTGGCTGAAATTCGTCGTTTGACAGGCTTCGATCGCGTCATGGTCTACCAGTTTACCAAGACAGGCGCGGGCAGAGTGATCGCAGAGGCAAAGCGCGACGACGCGACCCCTTATCTGGGCTTACACTATCCGTCTACCGATATTCCCCAACAGGCAAAACAGCTTTATATCCTCAATGGGCT
>NZ_JACJOR010000499.1:0-10844 GCF_014695615.1 Leptolyngbya sp. FACHB-711 | reverse complement strand
AATTGTGCCAATCTATTCTGCGAGTCGCGTTGGTCGCTAAACAGTCTATTGATTTCTCTCTTTCTTTTGCCCGCTCTGGTCAAGATTCTCGTCTGCTGAGTGGTTGGGTCAAGCGATCGACTGAGTGTTTTTTACCTCAAAGCGACAGATGCAGACAGCACAACGCTGGGCAACGCTAATGCAGAGTTATTGCAGAGTTATTTGCAGAATCATTCACCCACCTTTTTGCTGAATGCTCGCGTCATCACAGGAGTTTTTATGAAGTCAGTCATTCGTTGGAGTGCAACGCTAAGTCTAGTCAGTAGTGTGCTAATCGGTTCATTTTGGGCTGGCACAGCGCGAGTGCTGGCTTTAACCGCCGAACAGGTGATGGAACGCTTGCGTCCCGTCCCCGTATTTACCCTGGCAAATGAGCAGGGCGCCCCTCTGGTTGCCTCGCCGACCGAAGGGGAAAATCGCGGTCCTGTCGCCGGGGTTTTTATTAACCGTCAGGATGCCGAGCGGTTTCTGAACGATCTTAAGACCCGCAATCCTCAGGTTGCACAGGGTGTTCGGGTGGTTCCCGTATCCCTTGCCGATATCTATCAAATCGCTGAAACCGAGCGATCGGGTCAGACTCCGCAAGACCAGCAGCTTCGTTTTGCCTTTATCCCGGCCCAGCAGCAGGTTGACGCGGCAATGACGATTTTGAGAGAAGGCGGACAAACCGTTAACGAATTTGAGGGAGTGCCAATTTTTGTGGCGCAGTCCAGTGGTCAGAATCGTGGCTACCTGACAATTCAGCAGGGCAATCAGCAGGTGATTCCCATGTTCTTTGATAGAGCCGAGCTGCAAGCCGTTTTGACTCGCCTTCAGCAAAGTCAGCCTGAGCTAGCGAACGGTATGCAGGTTCAGGTCGTCAACCTGGAAGGACTGATCCAAACCTTGCAAGCCAGCGAGAACGAAGAACTGAATCAGATTTTGCTGGTTCCGCCTAGAGACAGCGTGGAATTTGTTCGATCGCTTCAGCCCCAGGGTGGGCAGGGGCAGCAAGGGCAGCAGCGACAGGGGCAGCAGGGAGGACAGCAGCGACAGGCGCAACCCGCTCAGCCTCGCCGGTAAGCCCATCGGGTTTATTGGATTGAAGTGAATTCGAGTTTTGTCTCCGCTGGGGCGCATTGATTTTGCGCCCTTTTATCGTATTAGTGCGTAATCTATGCCTTCTTTTCAGGTTTCTGGGAGCGCCCTGTGGCAATGGCAGCAAACCGCAAAACAGCAGGCGATCGCCGCCGGAATTTCTCCCCAGGAAGTCGATTGGCTTCTGCAAGAACTTGCCGGACTCGATCGCCTCAGCTTGCGCCTAGAAACTTACACATCCCAAACGCTCGCGCTCAAAGTGCCCCTGGAGACCCTCAGCGATCGATGGCAGCAGCGATTAACCGAGCGAGTTCCCGTGCAGTATCTTGCAGGGGTTGCACCCTGGCGACAGTTCCTGCTGCATGTGACGCCTGCCGTCCTGATTCCCCGCCCAGAAACCGAAATTCTGATTGATTTAGCGCAGGCTGCGGCTTGCTCCGCCGATGGAATCGCGCCCAATTTTGGCTTAGCCAAGGAACACTGGGCAGATTTGGGAACCGGAAGCGGGGCGATCGCGATTGGTTTAGCCGACAGCTTTCCGGCTGCTCAAATTCATGCCGTAGACTTTAGCGAAGCCGCTCTAGCTGTGGCTCAGGAAAACGCAAAACAGTGCGGCTTTAGCGATCGAATTCAGTTTTATCGCGGTTCTTGGTTCGAGCCACTCACGGACCTGAAAGGCAAGCTCAGCGGCATGGTATCCAACCCACCCTACATCCCGCAGCCCATGATCCCTGATTTGCAGCCCGAAGTCAGCCAGCACGAACCCCACCTTGCCCTCGATGGCGGCACAGACGGACTCGATGCAATTCGTCTTTTAGTCGAAACCGCTCCTACCTATCTGCGATCGGGCGGACTATGGCTAATCGAAATGATGGCAGGTCAGGCAGAAGCCGTTACCGCTCTGTTGAAAGCGCAGGGAAACTATGTTGGAATTCAGATTCATCCCGATCTGGCGGGGGTTGAGCGGTTTGCGCTGGCGTATCGCAGGTGAATGGGTGGATGGGTGGATGAGTGGGGGAGTTGTAGGGATGGAGTTTAGAAGAGGTCTAGTGAAGTTGGAGTTTGGCAGCGATCGATTCACACAAAGTCGTTCAAATCTCCCTATTCCCTGATCTCCCCATCTCCCCATCCCCTTATCTCTTTACTCCCTTATCTCTTTACTCCCTCATCCGCTCACTCACCCCTCCATTCATTCAACCTTTTACCCTCCATTTGCCTCCGGTGTCGCTGCCCCTAGCGTCTGCCAATCCCGAATCGCGATCGGTGTCCAGAGCCAGTTTTGGCTGAGGGCATTGGGCTGGAACTGCTGTGGGTTCATGGTTGAAACCATTTGATAGGTTTTAACGGCTTTGCTGAGCAGTTCTCCGGGCTGGGCGGTATCGGGGTTAGTTGAGGTTTTCCAGAGCGCGAGGGCAATTCCAGCGTAGCTGGTTAAGATGCGATCGTTTAGGGCAGGCCGAGCTGCGGTTGAGGTTTCCTGGGCAGCTGGCTGTTCCTGAAGCGAGAGTGCCCGCACCCAGGACTGAATCGCCTGCTCTGGTTTTCCCGCTTCGTAGTCGGCAAAGCCGATCGCCTCATAGTAAAGCGCATTGTCTGAATCGGCGGCAACTGCTTTTTCCCAGCTCTGGCGGGCATTGGCAACGCTATATTGACTGTTGCCCTGTTTAGCAGCCTGCCATGCTAAGCGACCTTGTAGGAAGTGAGTCGTAGCATCATTGCGGCGATCGACTGGAATGCTGGCAAGCGCGGCTTCGGCTTCGGTAAAAGCACCGCGATCGAGCAACGCCTCAACTGCCTGCTGACCGCGATTGTAGCGGTTTTGCGTAAAGCTATCGATCGCAAGCTGCTTCAGGTCAGGAGTTGATTTTGCGGCGAGTTCCGCCTGGAGCGTCGGGGGATTGGTAGCGGTTGTCTCACTCACCCTGCTTTGAAACTGCGAGACAATCTGAGGCACTGCCCAAAATCCGACGATCGCCAGCCCGATCGCTCCGGCAGCCCCAACCAGGGGTAGGACGATCGCTTTATTTTGCCGTTGACGGGCAGTAGTGCGTCGCTGGTAGCTTTGCTCGGTGTGAACCTGCCCCCCTGGAATCTGTTCGGTGTGAACCTGTTCGGTGGGGGTCTGTCTGCTGGGTTCGCTGAGGGAGTCTCCAGGCGGGTCAGGAGCAGTAAGCTCAGCGGAGTCGGGCGTGACAAGTGCTTTGGGAACAGCAACCTTTGCAGGGGGCGGGGTGCGATGACTCGGAACAGCCGGAGGAGTCGGGCGAATGGTGGACGCTGCTGGAGCGATCGGGGGCGTTGAAACCGCAGGCGGAGCAACTGGAGTCTCGCTTGGCGTAGGCGGAATAAGCTGCCGGATCATGTCTGCCACTGCAAAATCATCGTCGTCAACCGCTCCCGCATCGTCGAGCGCGTCCAGCCAGTCTGCATCTTCGGCGAGGACTGCCTGAGCAATCATGTCGGCTTCGTCGGCTGCGATGACTTCTTCGGGAAACGGCGAAGCAACGGGTTCTGCATTAACAAGCAGCGCAGGCGGAAAAATTGCTTCTTCGCCAGGCGGCAGCGGAAACACCTCATAGGTGGGCGGCGTAAACAGCAGGCGATCGGCGGGGTCCTCCTGTGATCGATCGGTGGGAGTCAGGTAGCCGTCAAACTCTGGATGCAGATAGAGAATCGGCAGTGCCCAGTAAAACTGATTCGAGCCATAGGATGAAATTAAGCCCTGCCTGGCGCGGCTGAGGCTGAGATCGATCGGGTAGCCCTGCTTCAGGTTGCGATAGAACAGGCGGGTCAGATTCAAAGCCACTTCATCGGGAATCTGCTCTGCCATTGCCAGCACCGAAGGAATTCCCCGACTGACCAATGCCTCTGCCAGGTTTTGTTCCAGATTTCGCCCCATTGCGGGATCGGTTTCGGTGGGCAGATACGCGCCGCGACAGGAATTAAACACCGCCAGACGAATGCCGTTATTCACCAGCAAGCCCGCCAGGTCGTCGCCGCTCATCAGTTCGGTGAGCCCGGTACGATTATTTACCAGATACAGCGAACCGCCGCCCGCGCTGACATCACTGTGTCCCGCATAGTGAAGCACCTGAAACTGACCCTGTTCGAGTGCCTGCGTTAGCTCTTCCCGTCCAGGCTGACTCAAGATCGTAAGCTGAATTTCTGGCTCCGAAGGCAGCGTGGACGGCATCCGCAGCTCTTGCTGAAGCTGGGTAGCTTCCCGATAAAGCTGCAACTGCTCGCGATCGCTCGGCGAGGCAACCACCATAAGAATTTTGAGCGGCTGACCCGGTTCTAGCATCAGCGACCCCCCTTCTTCCGCCAGACGAGTGCCCGGACGATAGCGCGAGAAAATGACCTGAATTCCGGTTGCCAAAGGACGGGGCGCAGCCTGGTTTTGCCGCATTCGCTCGATCGGCACATCAGAGCCATACAGCACTTCCCAAGGCAGGCGGGGCAGGCGATCGCCCTTCAGCCCCAGTCGCAGTCGCAATGCCTGACGACGGTTTTGAGCAACCCCCTGAGCCATCAGCCAGCTATCGCGCAACGTGCCTTGAAACAAATGATGATAAAGCTGCTGTCCCAGCTCCACTAGACTAAGCGACGGCTGCAAAACACTGGGGTGTTCCGGGTTGGTTATAAATGCCCGTTCGCCCTGCAAAATGCCCACGAGCGGATCGTTCATGAGCTGACGCGCTTGAGTCAGCCACGACTCCAGGGGCAAAACAAATTGTTCTTCCGCAAGCGGCACTCCTGGCGCAACTCGCTCTGTCCGAACCAGATACTCATTGTTCCCTACTGGGGTTACAGACACATGAAATTCCTGAGTCACCTTACCCGTGCGCTCCTGCTAATCGCTCAACTGAATCTGCGGCTCTCTGAGGGCTGAACCTCGATGGACTGAACAATGGACAAAACAGTAAATCGGACGATCGACAAAAGACTGAACCCAGGAGGCGGAACAGCACATCGGCGAAAGGCAAGCTCAGAGCCCCTGATAAACACAACATTTGCTAGCCTAGCGAAAATCAGACGCTTACAAGCGAAGTTCATCAAACTTGCAAACCAATCAGGAAATAAATCCTGGTGAGCTGCTTCAATTTCCGCTCGTTCTAGCCGTCCGCTTCGCAGATCGCCAGAAGGATAATCGCTACCTTACTTAGCGGGGATAGAGGTATAAAAAAGCTCGAATCGCGCTCTGTTTTCATCCACTCCGTTTTCATCCATTGTTCGTCTGCCTGAGCATTGCCCAGGAGAGTTCAGCAATCCAGATCGAATCTATCCCAATACAGGTCTGCCAGAACAGTTCCAAGGCAGATCTGGTCTAAGCCCCGTCCTATTCCGATCGCAGTCTGTAGGATACTCGATCCAGCTACTGAACCCTAAGACGCAGCCCACGCAAAAAAGTTACGGCGAGATTTGAGCTTTTCAAGCAGGCTGCAAAATTGTCTTTCCGGGAAATCGAGATTGGGCTAAAACTAAAAACTAAGCTAAAAATCTGGGTCAAATTTTCCGGACGGGCAGTCACTTCCAGGGAAAGAGGGAGTGGTAGATGCACCCTGATTTCAATTTCCTGGACTCCATTTTGGTGTTCGGGAATTTTTTTTGCGCTAGCCCTGAATCACAAAATCACGCACCCTCAGCGTTGGCGACCCTTGCAGCAAGGCAAACTTCCCGCCCTCGCCAAATCCGGCTGTGCTGCCATTTTCGTTGTAAAACAGGCTGCCATTTCTGCTGTTGTAGACAATCAGAGCGGATTGCTGCGCTGCTGCCCGGTCGGAGTTCACGATCGCAAACTCGCTTTTGCTCTGAAATCCACGTCCTATGTCGCTTTGAAGTCGGCTAAACGTGGGTTGACTTAAGCCAATGCGATCGCGTTTGGAGACGAAATCAGTAACGCGATCCAGACCTATCTCGGCAAACGGCACACCCGCACCAAACCAAAAGCGATCGGATTGGCGCCCGCCTGTAAGAATGTCATTTCCTGCACCCCCAATGAGCGTATCCATTCCGGATTGACCCAGTAGCCGATCAGCTCCCGCTTCACCCGCGAGAACATCGCGACCTGCTTTTCCCAGCAGCCGATTGTTGCCTGCGTTACCCGTGATGGCATTGTTCCTCGCGTTGCCGATGCCGCTAATAGGGGTAGTTCCCATGAGCCGCAGGCTTTCCATTGCTTTAGGCAGGGTTGTGCTGACCGTCGCCGCTAGGGTATCGCTAATCGTGACCGTCGCCTCAGCGTCCAGAATCGCACCGTTGTTGGCATTGCTCAGCGTCAGGGTCAGGGTTTCATCAGCTTCGGGCACGTTATCGTTCAGAATGGGCAGTGCGATCGTTTGGGTGGTTTGACCGGGCGCAAAGGCGATCGTGCCGCTGATTGGAGCATAATCGCTGCCTGCTTGAGCCGTTCCGTCTGCGGTGCTGTAGCGGATGGTAATTGGCTGAGTCCCTGCTTTAGACAAACTCACCGTAATCGCTGCTGTAGAATCGCGTCCTTCGATTGCAGCAACATCGACGATCGATACAGCAGGAAGCTCAGGAGCCACCGTCGGAGGGCGAACCCCGGCTTGACCTTCGGTAACAGAGGCGATCGGCGGAGCAGCAACGCCAACCACACTTTGAACAGTCTGCTCAATAATCGATTCAAGCTCTGGACTGATGGGGATTGGACGGCTTTGCTCTGGACGATTGAGGGAATATTGGACAGGAATCGGCAGTTTTGTAAGATCGCCGCCAAACAGCGTGGCGTAATAAGTCGCTCCTACAATGTATGACCCAATATTATTGAGATGAATATTATCGACATACAGATCCCAAATGCTGGAATAGCCCGGAACCTGCCCACTCTGCATCTTTTGATTAAGCTGAAACAGAACTTCGCCCACCGGCACAAGCCGAATTGGCTTTAGATCGGGAAACGCCTCCTGTAGGCGAGTTTGCAGCCGCTCAAAATAACTGCGCGACTCATTATTGTTCCCCGATGTCTCTACGCCGTAAGTTGCCTGCCAGAGAGCATCCCAATCGGCTGCGGTGGGGTTCGGATTGCGGCTCGATTTGCGGGGCCATCGCTGGTAAAGGTAGACCTGAAGATTGGGGCTATTTTGCCGGGCAAGATTGATGAAATTACTCGCCATCTGCAAGTCGCCCTGCTGCGGGTTTCCCTGACCTCCCAGAACCGAGCGATCGAACGGCTGAAGCGACAGCGCATCCCACTGATAGTTACCAAGCGCACTAGGATAATAGCCGTAGGGCTGCTGCTGAAATCCATTATTAGGGTGTTCCCAGATCCAGCTTAGGGGCGCACCGGGAATGACGTGTCTGCCCCAGATCAAATCGTCTCCACCGCTTTCTGACAACGCATCCAATCCAGCCTGGTTAATGGTATCGGTAACGCTGTTGCCAACAAAGTAAGTTCTAAGTTGAGAAGCCATTCTTGTTCAGCAGCATCTGTGACAAGCTTAAGCAAGCAGAAAAGGCACTAAAAAAATGCCCGATCGCAAATATCAAGCAGGCGATATTGCATAAGCGATTGCGCTATTTCTGTTAATATTTCTAAAACTATCCTTTCATATAAATCCTTTCACATCCATCCGTTGAGCGATACAACACTAAATCCCTTAATAGGCAGTGAGCCGATCGCAGCCAAAATAAACGAACAGAATGAACGAGCGTGACAAACAGTACTGTTTTGTCATAAGCAAAGTCTAAATTCCTCTTTCTAAAGGAAGAAGGAAGAGAGGACTACCGAAAAGTATCAACCGATGTTCTTATTAATGAAAGACAAAACATCAACCCAGAAACCAGGGATGAACAAACGAAATTAGCGTATCCGTCTTGATCGATTCATCATCAATTCATCGAGCGTTAAAGGCTGTGCGATCGCTGTTTTTTCACCGCACTCTGAATGCCAATCAAAAGCACCCCTATGCCTACAAACGCCAATGCCAGAATGTGACTTTCTCGCGAGGCAAAGGCAACCAGGATCAGGTTCAACAGCAGCGCGAGGGCGGGTATCGGCAAAGGCACTCGAAATCCGTTCGATCGCGGTTCACGACGCTTAATGATCAGCAGCGAGAGGTTGACCAGACAAAACATTGCCAGAATTAATGTTGCTGTCGTTCCTGCCAGGAATTGCAGCGTACCGGAGAGTGCCAGGAAAATCGCGATCGGCAGAATCACAATCAGCGTACGATAGGGCGTTTGTCTGCTCCGATGAAGTTTACCCAACCAGGCAGGCAGCAGCCCTTCCCGCGCCATTCCATAAAGCAGTCGAGATGCCGTAATGAAGTTGAGCAGGGCAGTATTGAGTACGGCAAACAAAGCAATGACAGTAAAAATGACCGAAGGAAAATTCGGCTGTGCCTGACGAACCACATCTAATAGCGGCGCATTGGAAGCAGCTAACTCCGAGGGACTGATCACCTGAACCGCCAGCCAGGACACCAGGATATACACCCCTCCGGCAATTGCCAGGGCCAGCAGAATTGCTCTAGGCAGATTGCGTTCTGGATTTTTGACTTCCTCTGCCACATTTACAATGTCCTCAAACCCTACAAAGGCATAGAACGCCAGAGCCGCACCCTGCACCACAGCTAACCAGCCTACTGTTTGCCCAGAGGGAGCCGAAGCGATGGGCAGAGCTTGAGCGGTTGCCCCGTTGCCTAGCAGAAACAAAACCGAAACCAGAACGACGATCAGCAGTCCTGAAACTTCCAGCGTCGTACAAAAAATATTAAGGGCAGAAGACTCCTGCATTCCCCTAAAGTTCACAAACGCTAGTACTGAAAACAAAGCGAGAATAATGAACCAGTCAGGAATAACAGGAATAAAAGCATTCAGATAGCCTGCAAACGCCTTTGAGAGGGTTGCCATCGACACCAGGCAGGTACAAAACATTAACCAGCCCACTAGAACTGAAAGCCAATCTGTGCGAAATGCCCGGTTGACAAAGCAGGCAACTCCTCCGCTTTGCGGAATGCGGCTGCCCAGTTCGGCATAGCTCAACGCGGTAAGCGCAGCAACGACCATTGCAACGAGAAACGAAGCCCAAACCAGAGTGCCAGAAAGTCCTGCAATTTTGCCAACAACTGCATAAATTCCAGCTCCAAGAATATCGCCAACTCCGTAGATAATTAGGGTTGGCAAACCAAAGACGCGCTTCAGTTTAGTTGCATCAGCTTGAGTTTCTACAGCATTCGTCTGAGTTTCCATAAAAGTCAATTACCTTTTAACAATTTTGAAAATGAGACTTATTCCGATCCTGCTTCTTTATTAATGTTTTATCAGTATAAGGGATTGCTAATTAACTGCAAGCTGGTTATTTTTACTAACAAATTTATCTGCTTTAATAGATAAGTTGAAGGGAAGGTTCATCGTTCATTTTCAGGTGCAAAAGCTTTATCAGCCAGCGTTTAATCTGTCATCTATAAAAGAGTAGAGATAAAAGAATAGAAAGTCATATTTCGTTTGGCTTAAATCTAAATCGAAATTCTAATCCGAGGCAGCGATCGGCATTAAGCGAACTTTTTAAACCAGGCGATCGAAATTAAGCCGTTAGTAACCAGGGTTTATGCTGGGCGATTAACTTAAGTTGAAGGACACGATTAAATCAAAAACAATGTAAAGCAAAGATTGGTAAAGCAAAGATTGGTAAAGCGAGGACAATAGAAAATAAAAACAATGGAATCTTTATCCGCAAAAAGCAAAAAAATTCCATCTCTGGGAATCTTTGAAATTGGAAGGAGGCTCGGTTTCCTTCAGCGTTAGGGAGTTCTGGGGCAGTTCAGATCACAGCGATAGCTTGCCAAATATCCTTAAACATTCTTTAAGTCAAGCTGGATCAACCAGAGGACGCTTTAAAGGTATCCAATCTCCTACATCGCCCCCTAAATCCCCCAATGCTGGGGGACTTTGAATGTAAGCGGAGTTAGCTCGGCTCCCCTAGAATTAGCCCGTGCGGGGAGCAGTTCGAGGAATCATGATAATTTTGTTAAACAACGTCTCAAGCAGGCTGGATAAATCAGGACGAAACAGACAGGCGACGCGGCAAATTCATCAGGGTAAACCCGATCGCAATCAGCATGAAAAATGCTCCCGTCCAGAAGGGTGACAGCACACCAGAATGATCAAACACCCAGCCTGCCCATAGCGGACCCAGAATCGTCGCAACACTCTGGAGTGCCTGGTTGCCCCCCAGCGTTTTGCCCTGCTCCTGATCCGAGACGCGGTTTGAGATCAGACCCCGCAATGAAGGAATAATTAGCCCCACGCCTAATGCCAACAGAGCTTGAGTTGTGTATAGCGCAGGCACGAGAATCGGACCCCTTGCCGGAATCAAAACAATGCCGCCAAAGGCGATCGCCACTAGCCCCAGCCCCCCGATCGCCAGCTTAGACTCGCCAAAGCGCGGTAGCAGAGAACGAATTAGCCCTCCTTGCACCACGGTTGAGACAATGCCAATAAAGAAAAAGACGGCGGCTGCCTGACTCGGTCCCCACCCGTAGCGATCGTTGAGGAACAGCACAAAAATACTGCTAAAACCCGCAAACGCGAAGTTAAAGATAAAGAACGCAATCAGCAGTCCCTGAATCCGAGGATTTTTGAGTAAATCGATCAATTGGCTGATGGGATTGAGATCTTGCCGTGTAAAAGGACGGCGATGCTCTTTGTCCAGCGACTCTGGCAGGACGAACCAGCCCAGGCAGAAGTTTAGTAAAGCGATCGTT
>NZ_JACJOR010000498.1:0-3369 GCF_014695615.1 Leptolyngbya sp. FACHB-711 | reverse complement strand
TAAGACAGCTTAACTCCCTGCCCTATTCAGAATCAGGTATCTGGATGAGCGGCAGTTGCAGTTGCTCCATGTCCAGCACTCCTGGATTAATCTCTGCCCATGCCCTTGCTTCTGCTATAAGAATTGGATCACCAGACGCAAGATATTGCTGCATCTGGTCAATCTGCTGCTTCTGTTGAGCTTCAGAGCGGATGTGCTGCAGCCGCAATTGAGCCGATCGCCTTGCCTGCTGATACGCTTCCTGCTGTGCCTTCACCTGAAACAGAGCTTGCTGAATATACTCCACCCCAGTTGAACCGGAAGGAGCAAGAGCATTACCATCAGCCGATCGCCCTTCAGAACTAAAACAATGGCTAGAAGCCTTGTCCTGTCTATTATCACCGCCACCGTTAGGAAATAAGCTTGGAGAACTGAGCCAGTTAGATGCTGCTTCAGTGCAATCTAACTGGCTGTTCTCACTGAAGCAAGGGGGGTGCGGGGGGTTTTCCACAGGTTGATGACCTGCTCCCTCTTCCTGAGCAGATCCCAGTCCAAAATAATTGGGATGCCACAGGTCACGGTGGCGATAGAGTGATCCACCTCCAATGCCATATTGGAGCAGTGCCTGAAAACGAGCTGTTGGTCGAACAGGTAAACTACCCTTTTCAAGCAAATCTGCAATTGCTTGCTTAATACGGTCCCTTGTCACTGCTGACTGTCGCTGGTTCCAAGAAGGCAACTGGTCAATTGCGGTCGCCAGTTCTGGGGCTTGAAGTTCTAGCTTAGATTTGGAAATTCGAGAACCAAAATGAAAGTAATGGCTGTTTTCAATACATCGTGCCCATTCCTCAGCGCGGTGTTCAATCTCATGCTGATGCTGGCACCAATCTGTGTACCCAGGTAGGGATCGTGCAGTTACTACAATGTTATCCACTAATGCCTGTCCTTCTAACGGCTGACCACCTACTAGAAGGTGATGAAAAATATAGGACCGCATGGTAATGCGTCCTAGAAGGCGATTTGTTTGCCCTACTCCAGTCCAACCTTGCTCAATCTCAGCGTTTAGATCATTGATAAACTTTTCCACTTTGCCAGAAATTCCGTATTGGCGTCGCCTTGCCTGCTTCAGCACTCGCTTGATTGTGCTGGTATCCAAAGTATTCCGCTCTTGAACAAACTGCCACTGTCGAACGAAAGTTTGTGTATTACCCCAAACAGGCTGCCACTCAGTATTTAAGAGATAGGAACCAGCCTGTAGAGGCAGACGGTGAGCATTAAAGAGGCTATAGGTTCCATCCGTTGTGAAAGGCCTGGGATTCGGAAAAAGTTCAAGCTGCCCAGGCTGAAGTTTGAATCCAGCATTTTCCAGAAGACAAGCCAGGACAATAGCGACCTGCCAGGAACTCTGAGATCGCTGAAATGGGAAATAAAGGTGAAGTCCCCCGCTATAGCTAGAGGTACAAGCAAGATAACCGACAAGTCCCAGTGGTTCCAAGGCAGCAACAATGCGAGAAATAGCAAAGGGATCTCGACTGGGGTGATAAAGACTGGTCACGTCAATATCAACCAGAGCATACCGAGTTTCCGCACCAAAGCGCACACCATACAAAGAAGATCCTTGTCGAATCAGGCGATCGCTTAAGGGATGTCGACTCTCCGTCTTCCACTGGGGCTTTACACCTGGATCTGAATGCTCTGCCCAGATGTAGTCAAAACGATGTGGGAAAAGCATAAGAAATGCATCGTCCCACTCCTGAACATATTGAAATTCACGAGCTGCACTGACCATGATGACTCTCTTGAGAGCCAGGGCAAGCAGCAAATGCCTCTATTGATTCTCCAGCCTATAGCCAACACAAAACTCAGACTGCCACACCAAAGAAAAATGTGGTAGCCTTAGCAAGAAGGTAAATCAAAAGAATCTGAAACGATGGCAGTCGTTCCAGACTCGAACTAGAGAACCGGGTGTAGAGAGGCTTTGCGAGAGGCTCCGCCCCGGTTTTTTAGGTTTTCCAAGACAAAGCGTACCACTGCACTATAAGGATCTCAAGAGGCGAAATCTCAGTGTACGCGGGAGTTACAGGCCAACAATACGCGGGAGTTACAGGTCTTTTTAGGCAAAACCATACGCCGGAGTTACAGGGTAAAACCATACGCCGGAGTTACAGAGTCCTTCCAAAACCATACGCCGGAGTTACAGGGTAAAACCATACGCCGGAGTTACAGGCTTAAAAATAAGACTTTAATAAACTCAGTGCTTTCATAAGCTGTTTTCTACGACTTATACGTCGGAGTTACAGGGTAAAACCATACGCTGGAATTACAGACTGATTAAATCGTAGTACGGCGGATTTACAGGCGAAACCATACGCCGGAGTTACAGGCCTTTTCAGGCGAAACCATACGCCGGAGTTACAAGTTACTCCTGCAAAATCATACGCCGGAGTTACAGAGTAATTCCAGATTTAGCGGATTTTGTTTTCCTTCAGGCAAGGAACGCTAGTTCTGGGATATTGACAGATGCTTAAAAAATATGCCTTGCTGGACTACTTCGCTGGTAAAATTGCCAAACAACCCCAGACCGATCAGCAGGAGCTTATGGTAGAGAAGCAGGAAAACGGATCGTTCGCTGTTGATGGGCAACTCTTGATGGTGCTGCCTCGCGCAGGGGCATCTCTTAGAAACCCCGATGTCCAGCTACCAATCCTACGAGCCGATGAGGATGGGTACTACCTGGAGATGCGGGTTGAATCAGATTCTAATGACCCTAGTGAAGTGATACTGACTCGACGGGTACAGTTAGAAAACCTATCAGTGGAGGAATGGGAAGAACTAAAGCAGCAGTATGCCGATCTCGATCTACAGTCCTGTAGTGATGAAGGGATCAGTAATGGATTGGAGAAGATCCAGGATCGCAGAATCCAACGGTTATTCATGGCGCTGCTGACTTTCCTCAATCCCAGACAGGTCGCAATCGTGCTTTACCTATATCGATTAGCAGCTCACCAAGGTAACGGACGACTGGTTACGTTTCGATCGAATGACCTGCTAGAGTGCCTTGGCTACAAGCGTACCAAAGACGGTGGGTTTGCTTCAAAGGTGCGATCGCAGCTCAACCGCGATCTCGTCGCTCTGCACCGCACAGAACTTGTACTTGCCCAATCCCTTCGGAAGGGTAATCAGGTTGGTGCAAAGGTCATGATCAAGAGCGTGTTGCGAATCAAAGATTATGAAATTGATAACGTTCCACGCGACTTTGACTTATTGAAGGCTGCTGACTATACCTATGAATTAGCAGATGCCTACACAGTTGCTCTAGAATTCTTCGAGGGTCCAGGACGCACTGGAGATTATGTATTGTTTGCTAGCGATATTGACCTAAAGCAGAAG
>NZ_JACJOR010000497.1:0-30123 GCF_014695615.1 Leptolyngbya sp. FACHB-711 | reverse complement strand
ATTACCAGAGGCTCGCCGAGCTGCTTCCAGAGTCCAAAGAGCGGCTGGTTGGTTTGGCGAAAATGGAAAGCCGTCACATGAAAGGGTTTCAGGCTTGTGGACGCAATCTACAAGTTACTCCTGACATGAAGTTTGCTCAAGAATTTTTCGCAGGTTTGCACAGCAACTTCCAGAAGGCAGCCGCTGAAGGCAAGATTGTTACCTGTTTGCTGATTCAATCTCTCATCATTGAGTGCTTTGCCATTTCTGCCTACAACATCTATATTCCGGTCGCAGATGATTTTGCCCGCAAGATCACCGAAGGCGTGGTCAAGGATGAATATACCCACCTGAACTTTGGCGAAGAGTGGCTGAAAGCAAACTTTGAAACGTCAAAAGCAGAACTTCAGGAAGCCAATCGTGAAAATCTGCCGATTGTCTGGCGAATGCTCAATCAGGTCGAAAATGATGCTCATGAACTGGGCATGGAAAAAGAGGCACTGGTAGAAGATTTCATGATTAGCTACGGAGAGGCACTAAGCAATATCGGTTTTACGACTGGCGAAATTATGCGGATGTCCGCTTATGGCTTGACTGCTGCTTAGGAATCTCAATCCCATTATTTGATCGGGGTGGGCATCTAGCTCGCCCTTTTTGTTGGGAATTTGGCTGAAGGTTTTTGCTGAGAATTTGGCTGGGAATTCGATTAGAAATTACATGGACAGACGTGCCGGGAGCAGCGTCAGCAACACGATCGCCAGAAACAGCAGGGCTGAACCCGTTTCCAGCAGGGTAACGCGCTGGATCTTAGTCGTGCAATACCAGTCTTGCTGCCCCAGAATCAGTCCATATTTCAGTAGCGCAACGGTAAAAGCGGCGATCGTAAAAGGAGAAAGGTTAGAAAGGACACGAACAGCATGACATAAACGCCATGCTCGGAAGAGAAAACGGACGATACCAAGCTTGAGGATTGCGCTAAGCAGGACTGCTTGTGGAATTTGCCTGTGGCATTGTACCCGCTCAAGTTCACTTTTTTTAGCTTGACGTATTCCCGCTAAAGCGCCTACAGCTTTCCCAAAAGCATTAATAAAAGTGCAAAGTTTGTATTCCTCTGCAAGATGTGTCGTGTGTAAATCGGTAAGGATATAAAGGCTTATAGCAAGAGAAAAAGATTGTCCTTTTCAGCGCTCCTGCTTTTGTTCTGTTAATTGTGGAATTACTGTTCCTAAAGTAATAGGGAAGTAAGAGGTTGTCTGACGAGTGTTTGGTTTCCTGTGTTGCCCCCATTACCCCCTCAAGGAGTCAACCTAGGCAAGCTTTGAATCCCAAAAAGTTCAACCAAGGAAATCTTCCCCAATCTCTGTAATTCGACAGAACGATCGCCTGATCAGGTTGTTTAGGATCGTTCGCACGATGACAATCACTCGATACATTATTCAGGAGAACGGACTATGCCTGAAATGCAAAAACAGGGAAAACCTACGGACGCGAAGCAGGACGAATTCGATCAGGATCTGCATCCCCACAGCATGGCAGGACAGAATCAGGGATTGCGGGTGACTGGGAGCCAGAGTGGTGAATTTCCCACCGCATACGACATCAAGGATTTGCACAACGTGCTGACTAGCTTCACTGACGAAGAGCTAAAGCAAATTTCAGTCGTTCCTCATGGAATGCGCTTAGAGCAGGGTGCAACCTATGTGGATCTGCTCGACCCCGATCGCGAAGAGTTCACAGCAATGGGTCATATGGAGGCGATCGAAGGAAGCTGGTACTGTCCTAAAAATGAGGTGCATTACGAGCTGTGGAACCGCCTGACTCACGTGCAAAATTCGCAGCAGACCGGAACGGGAGTTGATCAGCCGTCGGTCGGTTCGGTTTAAGCGCCTGTTCGACCCGCATCCAGAGTGCTACACAATCGCTCTGCGGGCAGTATTCTGGGGGAGCTATTCCGGGTGAAATGGTTAAGGTAGAAAACTCGCTTTCAACTCATTCATAAGCTGGGTTTCTGCCTGACCAATTTGTTCTCCCCGGATTGCCCGATTGCGAGGAAACCAAGCCGATGAATCGATTCAATTTCAGCGTCTTTCAGCAGTTCTGGACGATCGCCAAGTCCTATTGGTCAAGCGATGAGAAATGGCAGGCGCGGGGATTGCTGCTGGGCGTGGTGCTGTTTTTGCTGGCTTACACCGGGCTGAGTGTTTTGCTCAACAACAAGCGGGGGGTACTCATTTCTGCCCTTTCTGCCCAGGATGAGCCGCGATTCTGGCAAACGGTGATTATTTTTATTGGTGTACTGGTAGTTTATGCGCCTTTGCTGGCAGGGTACACCTATCTGCGTGATCGCCTCAGTTTACAGTGGCGACGGTGGCTGACCCATCGGTTTGTCGATCGATATTTTGCCAATCGCGCCTATTACAATCTGCAGGTTTTTGGCACAGAAATAGACAACCCCGATCAGCGCATTGCGGAAGACGTGCGGAGCTTTACGCAGGAATCGCTTACCTTTTTGCTGGTGCTGGTGGAATC
Source organism: Leptolyngbya sp. FACHB-711 (assembly GCF_014695615.1). Taxonomy (NCBI): domain Bacteria; kingdom Bacillati; phylum Cyanobacteriota; class Cyanophyceae; order Leptolyngbyales; family Leptolyngbyaceae; genus Leptolyngbya; species Leptolyngbya sp. FACHB-711. The sequence goes on along the minus strand of NZ_JACJOR010000497.1, from coordinate 27,615 downwards.
TGTTTTGTCAGTGATTGCCTTTAGCAGTGTGCTGTGGGGCATTTCCAAGCCGCTGGTGTTTTTTCTGGTGCTGTATGCCCTCGTGGGGACAGTCGTAACCACTGGGGTGTTTGGCAAACCGCTGGTGCGGTTAAATTTTGGGCAGCTTAAGAAAGAAGCCAATTTCCGCTTTAGCCTGGTGCGAATTCGAGAAAATGCCGAGTCGATCGCCTTTTATCGGGGAGAAGAGCGGGAATCCAATCAGGTGAGCGATCGGTTTCAGGCTGTGTTCGACAACGTGAAGCGGCTGCTGGTGTGGGAACTGAACCTGAATATTCTCACCAATGCCTACGAGTTCATTCCATTTATTCTGCCTGCCCTGGTTGTTGCGCCTGCAATTTTTGCGGGAGAAATGGAAGTCGGTAAAGTTTCTGAGGCACAGGGCGCATTTGTTCGCGTCTTTTTCTCGCTCAATGTGGTGGTTGCCCGCTTCCAAGCATTGACCACCTTTGGAGCCGGAATCAATCGTCTCTATACGTTTGCTGCCTTTTTAGAGCAGATTGAAGCCCAAGCAGACGACAGAACCGACCAAAAGCCCAAGATTCAGACCGTCACAGCCGATCGCCTCGCCGTTCAACACCTCACCCTGCAAACGCCCAACTATCAGCGAACACTGATTGAAGATCTGACAATCAAACTGCCCAGCGGGTCAGGATTGCTGGTCATGGGTCCAAGCGGCTGCGGCAAAAGTTCATTGCTGAGGGCGATCGCGGGACTGTGGAATTCGGGTAAGGGAACGATCGAATGTCCTGAACCGAAGGAAATTTTGTTTTTACCACAGCGTCCCTATATGGTGCTGGGAACGTTGCGCGACCAGTTGCTTTACCCCAACACCGAGCTCGAGGTAGATGACGATCGCCTGAAGCAAGTTTTAGAACAAGTCAACCTGGGTGGACTGGAGGAGCGATTTGACGGCTTTGATACTGAGCAAGATTGGGGAGATGTCCTCTCGCTGGGCGAACAGCAACGACTCACCTTTGCCCGCCTGCTGTTAAATAAACCGAGGTACGTCATTCTCGATGAAGCAACCAGTGCCCTTGACCTGGAAAACGAGGAACGACTGTATCAACACCTGAAAGCGTTACAGGGTAACTCTGCTAACGAGACGGGCACAACGTTTCTCAGCGTTGGACATCGAGCAACCTTGGCGAACTATCATCAGTCGGTTTTGCAGTTGGCGATCGATCAAACCTGGAAGATTAAGCCATCGCCCGAATTTGAGAAGCAGCCAGAACTCTCAGAACTGGCATAGTTTCTCTGGCATCGTTTCTAAGGCTCATTCCTTTGAGACCACCCAAACCAGAACTGCACTATCGACCGCATCGGTAAATTGACGAATAGTGGTGTACTGGTCAATTACGATCGTCGCTTTTCCGGTTGTGCCGATCGTGCCCAGCTGCTGAATTGCGGCTTCCTGGTTTTCAAAGCAGAACCAGACTTTGCGATCGTCATTCAAAAATCGGGGCAGTTGGGTAGCTGAGGCAGCGTCTCCATCAAAGCAAACAGACTGAACATCAGGGGATTGCGGATGGGGTCTATAAGTGCCCGTCAGCAGGACCTCCCCCTGAAAGGCAACGGTTCCAACCATCGAGCCATCAAAGGCTTTTTGCACATCAACCTGCCTGACTTCCAATCCTTGAATTCGATCGCCTACTTGCAGCGTTGTAGGGTCAAACTGATTGGAGCGGGTGGGAGTTAGCAAAGCAATCGAGGCACTCGGCGGGGTTTCCACTTGCTTTGGAAGCTGCTGATCCGCACAGCCCCATCCGGCGATCGTCAGAGTAGAGCAGAGCGCAATCAATTTGTAAGATTTCATAACCGCGAACAAAGACACAGCGAGGGTTCAAATCGATCGACACTCAGAGATATTGAGAAGTTGCTGAGTCTAAACTGCTGATTCTAAACACTGTAAAAAAACGGGTAGAAAGTCGATCACCTTCAGCTTATTTACTTCTGCCAACGATCCCGATTGCGGGAAGCGACATGAGTAAACTGGCTGTTAGGGACAAACTTCTACCCGATGTGGGATTGAGAATTGAAACTTAGAAACTAAGCCACCGGAACCGCTGAGTATTTATAAATGGTTTCGCGATACTGGCTCTTGGGCTTCACGCCTTTTAGCTCAGCTACCAGTGCCTTATCCCGGAAAAATTGCACCGTGGGCGTACCAACGACTCCGGCAGACTCTGCGATATCGGGGTCTTGCTCAATGTCAATCTCGACATAGTGAATCTGACCTTCGAACTCATCCACAATCTTGCTGAGAATTGGCTTCAGCGTGTGGCAGGGTCCGCAGGTGGGCGAAGCGTACTTCACCATGATCAGACGATCGCTTTCGTGATAGAGCTTCCGCAGGGCGTAGCCCCCTTCATGGTGCGTCCGGGCAACGTCAAATTCAACCGCTTCTTCAGCCTCTGTTTTGTGATGCGGTGCTTCGACTGCTTTTTCTTCTTCTTCAGGCTGGTGGAACTCCTGCGCCAGTCCGTTTACTGAGAGCCAGCGTTCTGCCAGCATTGCTGCCTGACAGCCTGAACCCGCAGCGGTAATCGCCTGCCGATATTCGTGATCCTGCACGTCGCCGCACGCATACACGCCTTCGATATTGGTTTCAACATCGTTGCGCGTCACGATATAGCCGACATCATCCAGCTCAATTTGTCCCCGGAACAGAGAAGTATTGGGCGTGTGACCGATCGCATAAAATAGCCCTTTAACGTGCAGACTATCTTCTTTGCCCGTCTGAGTATTGCGGATCTTGATGCCGTTCATGTGCGTTTCGTCGCCAAAGATATCGATCGCCTCTGTATTGCGGTGAACGGTAATTTTAGGATTGATCAGCACCCGATCCTGCATGGCTTTGCTGGCACGCATCGTTTCGCCGCGAATCAGCAGATGTACGTGGGAGCCATACTTTGTTAGATAAACGGCTTCTTCTGCCGCCGAGTCGCCGCCGCCGATCACTGCCAGTTCCGCCTGACGGAAAATTGGGGTCGCGCCATCGCAAATCGCACAGGCAGAAATTCCCCGGCTCCAGAACTCATGCTCACAGGGTAAACCCAGCCGCTTTGCGGTGGCTCCAGTGGCAATAATGACGCTATGTGCCCGCACTTCTCTTTCTTCTGAGCGAATCACAAACGGACGCTGGCTAAAATCTACTTCGGTGACATCTTCTGTCACCAGCTCTGCGCCCCAGCGAATTGCCTGCGCCTTCATCCGGTCCATAAGCTGCGGACCTGTGATTCCGTCAGGAAAGCCAGGAAAGTTTTCTACTTCCGTCGTGGTCATGAGTTGCCCACCCGGTAGCCCTCCTGCCTGATAGCCTTCGAACACAAAGGGTTTCAGGTTCGCCCGTGCTGCATAAATCGCTGCCGTATATCCTGCCGGACCAGAACCGATAATGACAACGTTTTCTACCGTAGGGTTTGCCATAGCTATTTATATGAACTCATAACGACTACGCTTAGTATAGCTTAATTTTTCGAAATGGGTATAGCAAAAGGAAAAATACGCCAAACGGTTACTTCCCCTCATCCCCCAGCCCCTTCTTACACCAGCGGCGCAGAGGAGACGAATTGGAAGTCCTGCGATCGTTTTAGGAAGGGGATCTAGGGAAAAGTAGGGAAAAGGGATCTAGGGGGAGGGTCAGCATGCCTCCCAAGCTCATGGTGCTATAAGTGCCTAGAACTCTAATGAATCAAGGAATGGGTCAAGGAATGGGTCAAGCTATGCTAGTTATCGCTTTTGAATAAAATCAATCGCCTGATTAACTCTCAGTTTGCTGGGAAGCGTGGTTTGACAAGAAGTTGTGCAATGAAGGCACGTCTGAGGCAATGCGAAGCAGTTTCCTCTCCAGGGTTGTCAGATTATTGCTTGAAGGTAACTATCGCTGGGTTTTGGCATTGAGATTCACAGTGCGTGGGTCATTTGTGTTCGCTCATTCCAATTTGTCTGCTTGCTTCATCGTCGCCACGAACTCGTCTTCTTTTCTTTGCGATCGTCCTTCTCTTTCTTATTAAAATCCCGCTTGCCAGAGCGATTAAACGAATCCTCTGGCTTTTCCTTTTCCACTGCCCATTCTTCTTCGCTGATCCAGGTAGAAACCGATCGCAGCACAGGCGGAACCTCAGTGCCTAGGGGAAATTCGAGAATCGTTTCGCTTAAGCCCAGATAGCCCGATTCGCTAAACGACATCAGCATTCGCTGCACCGCAAACCAGACTTCTGCTTCGTATTCCCAGTTTTCGCCATAAGAGCATCTGCCTGCGATCGATTTGAGTGCCCAGAAATAGCTGTTTCGCACGATCGATCCGCTCTTTTTATACTGGGGAAGATCGTCAGTGTGGATCAATAAAACTTCATTTTCAATTTTGGCTCGCACGCGCTCTGCCCCTGGATGTGACATAAAATTAGCTTTCATGGTAACAATTTCAGAATGTCATCAGAGGGATAGCGGTTGAAACGACGTTCGCTTCAAGTTGGGCTGCGGTGGTTATTGATCAGCGTACTGGTGCTGGGAATTGGCTTTCGATTTCTGAATCTCGATCGCAAGATTCTTTGGCACGACGAAGTTTATACCTCTATGCGATCGGCAGGCTATACACGTCATGAAATTGACAGCAGCCTATTTCGCGATCGGTTTATTCCCGCGCCCAATTTGCAGTGGTATCAGCAGCCAAAGCCGGGCAGCACCTTTCCCGATACGATTTATTCTTTAGCAGTCGAAGATCCGCAGCATCCACCGCTCTACTTTGTGCTATCCCGGTTCTGGATGAAGCTTTTCGGCAGTGGAATTGCAGAAACTCGCCTCTTTCCTGCACTGCTGAGCCTGCCCGGAATCATCATGATGTATTGGCTGGCGATCGAGCTATTTGGTTCCCGATTGGCGGCACTGGTGGCAGCGGCTCTGCTGGCTCTTTCCCCCTATGACATTTTGTTTGCCCAGACGAATCGGCAATACAGCCTGCTGACGACGATCGTGATTGGAAGTAGCTGGCTGCTGCTGCAGGCAATCCGGCTGCCTACCTGGTGGAACTGGGGGCTGTATATGCTGAGCCTGGCACTTGGGCTGTATGCCCATCCATTCTTCGCACTGACAATCGCAGCTCATGGAGTTTATGTGTTGTTGGTGGGTAGACCGGAGCCGAACAAAGACAAACCAGACCCGGCTCAGCGCGAATCCCTCAATCCCGAAGAAAAATCGGCGGCTCCGCGTCGGCGGCTCAAGTTTAGTTTTCCGATCAGGAGGCTGGTTTTCGATCGCCCACCTTTTGGCAATTTGCGCCTTTATTTGCAGTTTGGCATCGCCGTCCTGGAAGCTCTGATTCTCTACAGTCCCTGGATTGCGGTGATGTACTTTAATCGTCAGCGGGCATTAGCAACAACAGATTGGGCGCAAGTGCCTACTGATTTTGGTTATTTGATCAAGCTGTGGCTACTTAGTTTTACGTCGCTGTTTGTCGATCTTGACTTTGGCTTCAACAATCCTGTCACCTATCTGGTGCGAATTCCTTTTCTGCTGCTGGTGTTTATGGGAATGGTGCTACTGTATCGAACCGCTCCGCGCAAGACCTGGCTATTTGTGCTGCTAAACTTCCTGGTTCCTTTTCTGCTGCTGGTGCTGGCAGATGTGCTTTTGGGCGGAAAGCGATCGGCAGTAAGTCGCTATCTGGTTTCGTGCTATCCGGCGATTCAGCTTGCGGTAGCTTATTTATTTGGCGTTGCGCTGTTTAGTAAGCCTGCTTTTTGGCAGAAGGCGATGGGGCGATCGAGCCCGCTTTCTGCTCGTTTGGCGCAAGGGTTGGGAAAGCAATCAATCTGGTTTGGCATTTTAACCGCTGTGTTTACGGCAAGCCTGATCTCTTGCAGTCTGAGCGCGGCAGCACAAACCTGGTGGAGCAAGGATTTGAGCTATTCAAACGCCGAAGTTGCCCAAATTGTGAATCGAGAAGCAGAAACGAGCAATCCAGTTCTGGTTAGCGATATCGGCGACGACTACACCAACACAGGTGATCTGATTTCACTGAGCTTTCGACTGACCGACAAAGTAAGGCTTTACACCGCCAGCGAAACGCCCAATCTCGATCCACTCGCTCCTGAATCCAACGTTATTTTCTTTCGTCCCTCCCAAAAACTGCGATCGGCGATCGAGCAAAAAGGCTGGTCGTTGCAGTCTTTCTATCGAGAAGGTCGGCTCTGGCAGCTCAAGCGGTAAATCCGATCGGTCAACCCGATCAAAGATTCGATTCGGCATTCCCTACTCCGTCAACGAGAATCGATCGCACTACACTAGATCAAGGCTTGCTCATTGTGGTCATTCGATCGAAAGAATTGTTCATTCTTTTCCCTACTTCCGTTTCCTGAACTATTTTCTGAACTTTTCCTGAACCTTTCTGAACTATGTACACCGTTCCAACCTCGGCTGAAAATTTAGCAGCACTCGATAATAAACTTTCTAATCGTTACATTGAACTCGATCCGGCAGGATACTTTGTCATTTATGTTGATCGCGAAGCCGGGTTAATCTGCGCTAAGCACTACACTAATACGATTAACGACAAAGGTTTAGCCTGCGATCCCGAAACAGGTGAACCTCTGCCTTGTAATGTCAAGGTCGAGCGCACCCCTACAGTTTTGTTTACAGGCAGAACGGCAAAAGAACTCTGCATCAAAATCTTTGAAGAAACGAAACCTGCACCCATTACCTACCTGGATCACGCTGCCTATTTGGGACGCGAATTTGTCCGAGCAGAAGCCGCGCTGATCAGCGGACAGGACTATATTCAGGACTAAATTGAGGACGAAGAGGCTTTTGGAGAAGTTACGCTGTTGCCCGAACCGCCCCTTGCGAGCCAATTTGGGGAGGAACCCTGCTCTCTTGAAGGTTTTCAAAGTTACCCGGCATTGGGGAATTTGGGGGCAATGTCGAATCTCTGACACTTCTCAAACACCCCATCAACATGTTTCCCTTCTGTCTCGCCCAAAATTGTCTAGCATTAACTCAGAGCTAATTTTCAGGACAAACCGCCATGTCTAGCCCACTCTATAGCCCGGAAGACGCGCAGCAAATTCTGCATCTGGCGATCGTTCGTCAGGTGGAAGCCGGAGACGTGACCCGCGATCAGTTGCTTGAGATTGCGGCAGAGCTGAATATCGCTCCGGGAGAACTGGCGGCAGCAGAGCGGGAATGGATGACCCAGCGCGGAGAGGCGATCGATCGAGTGGCATTCGATCGGCATCGGCAGCAGCAGTTTCGGCATCGACTGGGGCGGTTCTTGATTGTGAGTTTGTTTCTGGTTGCGCTCAATGCTCTAACCGGAGGCGCGGCGGGCTGGTTGCTCTACATTCTGTTTCCCTGGGCCTTAGCAGTTACGCTGGATGGATGGAAAACTTTTCAGCTTCAGGGGGAATCCTACGAAGGCGCGTTCAAACGGTGGCAGCAAAAACGCAGGCTTAAAACTTCTGTCACTCGCTTGCTCGATCGCTGGTTAAGCGTGTAACTCCAGGAAAACTCTCGTCTCCATTCTCTAGTGCAGCACTCTTCTCTGCCTGCTAAACGCCGCTGTGTGCTGATTTGTCAGCATCGTTCCTGTACGCGCCAGGGTTCTGCCGAGGTGCTGGCTGCGTTTCAAGCCATGGTTCCCGCAGGGGTCATGGCAACAGCAAGCGGCTGCATGGGGCAGTGTGCCTCTGGTCCCACAGTGCGAATCATGCCCGACGGCGAGTGGTACTGCCGCATTCAGCGATCGGACGTAGAAACCATTGTGAAGGAACACCTGGAAGGCGATCGCCCCGTCAGAAATTTGCTTCACCCCCGCTTTCACCCGCTAGAGGAAGCATAAGCCTAGCTGGTTGTGCTGTTGCGTGTTTGCCAAGCTAGCTCGAGCAGGGCAACCCACCGCTTCTGAACTTGTTTCAGCGTACAGCGTAGGGCTTTAGCAATTTCCTGATCGCTGTGCTTCTGGGTTTTAAGCCGCAAAAGCTGGTGCTGGTCTGGGGTCAACTGCTGAAGAAATGCTTCCCACTGCTGGAGCGGCATTCCGAGATTTTGATCAAGGTCTGCGCCGAGCCACTGATGCACCAACTGCCAGCGATGCGAGCGAGCAAACTTCTCGACATGATATTTAAATCGCTGTTGCAGATAGTCGCGCTGCCGGGGCGAAAGATTGAGAATCTCATCGATTTCCGGGGCGGAGAGATCCTGAAGCTTAAGGGTGAGATAGTCGACACAGTCGGGCTGTCCCTGCGCTTCGAGGTAGCTGATCAACTCGGTGATGACTCGATCGCGCAACACAAAATCGGTTGGATCAGTCGTTTCCGCCGTCATTTGTTCCCGCACCTGCTGCACCAGAGGCGATCGGCTGTGCTGTTCAGCTTCTTCGCTTTTTGCGCTCTCAATCGCCATTTCTAAGTCGATCGCGGTTTCGGGAGGCTGACGGTGAGCAAATCCCTGAGCGCGGAGGACAATGAGCTGCTGGGTGCGCCGTCCGGGAAGAGCAATTCTGCGCTTGGCATAGTGTTCGGTAAATGCCATATATTCTGCTAGTTCCAGTCGTGTGCGCGGCGAGTAATCCTCTGGCAGGATGTTCTCGCGCCGAAACGCCTTGAGCACTTCGATGTAAAATCCCTGCAAAAAGTCTTCAATCAGCCCATAGCGGGCACTAAAGCCCATCTGGGTCTGGGTTGCCACAATGTGACGGTAAACCATCGTGCTGAGATGGCTATGCAGTTCGACCCGACCTCGCTTTGAGCCTAGCTTGTAGTAGCTCAGGCACTTTTTCAGCCGATGCTGTGCCAGCGTCATTAGCCAGGTTTGCTGCTGCCCAGAACTGCGGATGCGATCGCTTTTGTCGCAGATACGTTCTACTTCGGTGAGGATGCGATCGATCAGGATACGGATCGAGGGAAGGTGAGATATTGCTTCAGTTTCAAGCTCACTCAGTAATTTCGCTGTCAATTCTTCCCGAAGCTGCAAGTCTGCCGCTGAATATTCAGAAGTATGGTTGACTGGGGCAGCATTGACCCCGACAGGAGAATGAGGAGTGGAGGAATTGGTCTGGATGGGGGCATCCGGTAGATCACCGACAGATGAAAAGGGGTTGGGAATCACGCAAGGAAACTCACTCGCCACAGAAAGGAAACAGGAGGAATTCACAGGTTCAGAGTTCATAAATGAATTGCAGGGTGATGCACAACGACAACAGCGCAGAACGGGAGTTCCAGAATTTTGAGCTTCACGACTCAGGTTCTTAGAACTCAAAACCGTCTGAGATGTTTCTGCCCGATTGCCGATGTCTACATCTAAAGTTTGGGAAACTCCGGCTCTTGCCCGTTTTTAGCAGCCACTTTTTTTTGTGGTTTCCGGATGGGAACAAATTCAATTGATATACCGCAGGCTTGAGCAACCCAAAATGTTGGATTCACCCTAGGCGCAAACAAGGCTGGAGTGCTGCTCCTGCTGATTTTTACCTGCCGCTCGTCCTGTGAGGCTACAATCTGGGAGATCGGTCCTTCCGCTCCACCTTAGGAGGACAATTCTGCAACTGGATCGCCCGCAGCAATCAGGAAATTTTTGTCGTTGTTGGTGAACTGCCTTTCCGCGATTGTCCAGATAAATCGTCCAGATAAAGGGATAAGTGCTGCGAATCTAGCTTCTGTTCCGCTCCCCTCGCGAGTCAATTTCAGTATCCCCTCAGCGTGCTTCCCGCGATGAGAGAGTGACTTTCAGATCTGCAACCGCTTCCCAGCCCAATCCTTTGCGAAGGACGATCGGTTCTGCCTGGGTCAGGTCGAGGATGGTAGACACTTGAGTACGAATCGGAGACTGATCATCAATAATGATGTCAACCCGCTGATCAAGCTGATCAAACAGTTCAGCCGAATCAATGAACTGATCTTCCGCATGAACCACCGTCGGCGCAGACGTAGAGATGATCGGATTTCCCAAACTCTGCAAAAGTGCCTGACAAATCGCATGATTAGGAACCCGAATTCCGGTCGTTTTGCGCTTCGGATCTTGCACCAGTCGCGGCACAAGCTTGGTTGCCGGAAGCAAAAACGTATAGGGTCCGGGGATCAGGTGACGAATTAGCCGATAGGAAGCATCACTCACGATCGCATACTGAGCAATATTTGACAGCGAAGGACACAAGAAGGTCAGCGGCTTATCGTTTGAGAGCTGCTTTAGTTTTCGGACGCGCTCGATCGCCGATTTTGCATTGAGGTCGCAGCCGATCGCATACACTGTATCAGTGGGATATAGGACGACCGCCCCATCGCGTAACGCATCGCGAATCTTTTCAATCCGTCGCATCTGGGGTGTTTCTGAATGCAATTTATAAACGATCGCCATCGGAACTCCTGATTCTCCTCACACTGCTTGCTTCATTTTGCCTTATGACGAAACTAGCTTATCTGGATTGCCCCACGGGTCTGTCTGGGGATATGTGCCTGGGTGCACTGGTTGATGCCGGCGTTCCCCTGACTTATCTGATTGAGACGTTAGAAAAGTTGGGCATCTCGGACGAATACAAACTCTGGGCAGATCGGGTACAGCGCAACGGACAGCAGGCAACCAAGGTTTTTGTCGAACTGGTTTCAAACTCCGATCGAACACATAGAGATCATGCCGGGCAGGCAGCAGCCCCTTCAGCGCATCAACCCGAAGCACACCTTCATAGAGACGATCGCGATCCTCCTCGTCGCTCCACTCACGCCGAAGATCACCGTCATTCCGATCATCCCGCTCCTCACAATCATCCCCTGCATCATCATGCCGAGCGAAACTTACCCGAAATCGAAGCGTTGATTCGATCGGCTCAGTTGGCCCCCCGCACCGAAGCCTGGAGCCTGGCAGTCTTTCGTCGGCTAGCTGAAGCAGAAGCAGCAGTGCATGGCATTCCGCCAGAGTCAGTTCACTTTCACGAAGTGGGCGCAACGGATGCGATCGTTGATATTGTGGGAACCTGTGCCGGGCTGGACTGGCTGGGGGTCGATCAAATTTACTGTTCTGCTTTACCGATCGGTGGAGGAACAGTTCGCGCAGCCCACGGTCGTCTACCCGTTCCGGCTCCGGCAGTTCTGAAGCTGTGGGAAATGCGTCAGGTTCCTATCTACAGCAACGGGATCGATCGCGAACTCGTAACGCCCACAGGTGCAGCTCTGGTGACAACGCTGGCAGATCAATTTGGTGCACCGCCACCGATGACGCTTCAAAAAGTAGGGCTGGGCGCGGGATCAATTCATCTACCGCTCCCCAACATTCTGCGGCTGTGGATTGGTACTGCTGAAGCTGGGCCAGCCAAGAAACTGCATCAAGCCAATTCCCCTTCAAAGCAAACTGTTCTTCATTGCAACGCAGCCCCGCTTGCAACAAGCCATCTGCTTCCTTCAGAGAAAAAACCGCTTCAGAGGATTCATTCTGCCCATCACTCATCTGAAGCTGCGGGGATCAAGGAAACGGTCGGTCAGCAGGAAACTGTCACGGTGTTAGAAACGCAAATTGATGATCTCAATCCCCAGGCGATTGGCTACGTAATGGATGCGCTGCTTCGGGCAGGGGCACTGGATGTCTTTACCCAGCCCATCGGTATGAAGAAATCGCGGCCGGGGCTATTGTTAACGGTAATTTGTCGTCCAGAGCAGATCGAAATCTGTGAAGCGATTATGTTTCGGGAAACAACTACCCTGGGCATCCGGCGAGCCCAGCAGGCAAGAACCGTGCTCTACCGGGAAATTGAAACGGTGCAAACGGTTTACGGAGCAATTCGCGTCAAGGTTGCGCGGCAATCAAAATTGGGTGCAGTGGTGAATGTGCAGCCAGAGTATGAAGATTGTGCTGAAATTGCCCGAAAAACTCAACAACCCTGGCGTGAAGCTCATCGAGTTGCGATCGCAGCGTGGTATCATCAATTCCGTGAATCTAACCAATAAACTGAAAAACTATAAGCTACAGAGGGAGAGCAGCCGGGAGCGGCTCTTTACCTGCTTACAAAGCCGTAACTCTGTGCCGGACTGGTTCCAGTTCACCTGGTCGAAAATCTGGTGAAGAATATACAGCCCACGACCGCACTCATCAAAGTCACTGATGTTGTACTGGTTAAAATCTGAGCTACCGCAACAGCAGTCCGGCACAAAACCTGTTCCCTGATCGGAAATGACCCACCAGTACTGATCTTCTAAAACAAAAAACTCGACCAGAATAATCTTACTGGGATCAAGGTTATTTCCATGTTTCGCAGCATTAACCAAAGCTTCCTGCAAACCCAAACGTAGCTCTGGCTGCCATTTGGGAGGAATATCTGCCAATAGCAGATCCAAAATAGGGCATAAGTGAAGAGTCGAGGCAAAACTGACTGTGCCCCACTTGCGACCGCTTGGACGCGGTGAGATGGAAATCACCGAAGAACCCTCTCAGCTTTCAAGTGGATGACTTGCACCGCTTTTGAGTTCACAAATATCTTGCGACTCAAAAACCTATCAGACTCAGCCATTGCATATCCTAAAAGAATCATTGAAGACACACAACAGCACTTGAGATTTGACTTGATACTTAGCTATCCAACCGCGTATGACGGCATAGACACTTCCATCGGACTAAGTTCATCCTAGCATAGCCCTACCACCTTTATAGAACCCTCTCAGTATCCGACTGCGACGGATAGATAAACCGATAGCTTAAGTGAGGCGATCGGGTGAAGCTTGAGGAAAACACAGTTTACTTTACCCTGAAGCTTGCCCTTAATTCGTTGCATTGATCGCCTTATCAGCCTAGGGAGAGGTGGTATACAGAGGTAAATTTGTTTTACTACAGGGGCTTCACATCAGTTTTACTATAGGTGCTTCAGACTCTATCTTTACATAAGGAAAATACGGTACGGAGTTGCAGGCTCAGTTGCAGACAGGGATGTAATGTTTCAATGAACTCTCAGTGAAAGCACTAGCCTTCAGTAAAAAAAGATGGCAAGCTAGTGTTCACCACGAGGGTTTCAACTTAAACCGATATACGAATAGATGCGTTAGCCCCCAGATAGGAAGATTCGATTGTTAGTAAAAGTTTCAATCTGACTTCTTAACTGCATCAATCCGGCGAACAAAAATTTTCTCTCTATTTTTGAGTAACAGAATGGTGAGCGTGATGTGGAGGAGAAGCTCCAGATGAGCCAGGTAAAACTACTGAATGTTGATATTGATAATCTCTCAATGACGGAGCTGCTTGAGAAGCTGAATCGCGGCACGGTATTTACGCCGAATGTCGATCATCTTGTAAAGCTGCAAGCCGATCGCGAATTCTTTGAGGCTTACCAGGACGCAGACTTCAGAACTTGCGATAGTAAAATTTTATACTATATAGCAAAGCTGCTGGGTTGCCCGGTTAAGGAAAAAGTTTCCGGGTCGGATCTATTCCCTGCCTTCTGCGAATACCATAAGCGCAGCGAAGACATCTCTATCTTTCTGCTTGGAGCGCGAGAAGGAGTTGCGGCTGAGGCTCAGCGTCGGATTAATGCAAGAATTGGCAGAGCCATTGTCACCGCTGTGCATTCTCCCTCCTTCGGGTTTGAGCGGAGCGAAGAGGAATGCGAACAAATTATTGACCTAGTCAATCAATCTGGAGCAACAGTCCTCGCGGTGGGAGTTGGTGCACCAAAACAGGAAAAGTTTATCCATAAGTACAAGCACCGCTTTAAGCACGTCAAGATCTTTATGGCGGTCGGTGCAACGATCGACTTTGAGGCAGGAAACGTGCTGCGTGCACCCAAATGGGTTAGCGAAACGGGTCTAGAATGGCTTTACCGCCTGCTTTCGGAGCCACGTCGTCTCTGGCGACGCTATTTAGTCGAGGGACCATCTTTCTTTTGGCTAACCTTTTTGCAAATGTGCAATCTCTACCGAGATCCGTTTAAGGAAAAAGGCTCTGAAGCATCCACGGCAACCCGGATTACCGCCTGAGCAAAATATTGCAATTGTTCAGTAATCGAAGACGGAGGCAGGACTTTTACCCTGCCCCATTTTTTTGCCTTAATTTTTTGCCTTAATATAAAATACCTTAGGAAAATCCCTTAGAGGGATGTCTGAGCAAACTGCCAGCAAACTGCCAAAAGCAGCATGAAACTGGCTGAAAGTGCTGCTACGATAGGGGCACATTCGGGAAGCCTGACGACAACCGATCGATCCAGCAGTCGTCATTGAGTCGTCGTTGAAGGGAGAGTCTGCAATGGGATTGTTTGAGGATTTAAGCGGCTTTTTGGAAAGCAGACTGGAGGAATTTCTGCGAAATAACCCTCATCTCGAATTGCAGGCACTTGCTGACAAGCTTGCGGAACAGGAGGAAGAAGCCATTCGCCTGCTGGGAAACTTGCGCCTGCGCGAAAAACAGCTTCAGGACGAAATCCTGAATACGGCTCAGGAAATTCAACGCTGGCATGTGCGAATCGAAAAGGCAAAGAATGCTAATCGGCTCGATCTCGTAAAGCCTGCCGAAGAACGAGAAGCTGCACTGCTGCGCCAAGGCAATCAGCTTTGGGGGCAAATGGAACTTGTCAAGGAGCGTGTCAAGCAGGCGATCGAGCTTCAGAGCCAAATTAAGGTGCGCCGTCAGGAAATCAAGGTTAAATTAACCGAAGCAGAGGCGGCTGCTCGTGCCACCGCACAGTCAGAGCAGTTTCAAACTGACCAGCAGTGGCAAACAATCGGCTGGAACCAGGGCTTTAGTTCCAACACTGCCGCCGATCCGCTTGAGCAGTCCTTCCGGCGCTGGGAGATGGATGAGGAGCTAGAAAATCTAAAGCGGCAGATGGGTCGCTAACCGAAACGGGAGGGAATTAAAAAATCGTTCCCCTGGCGTTTTCCACAGGAGTGGCGAAGTTTTCCACAGACTTTGCGGGGGTTTTCCACAGGCTTGGGGATTTTCTGGACTGCTGAACCTATTCCCACTCGATCGTCCCAGGTGGCTTTGAGGTAATGTCATAAACAATGCGATTCACCCCACGTACTTCATTCACAATCCGGTTAGAAATGGTTTCCAGCAGATCGTAAGGCACTCTTGCCCAATCTGCTGTCATGCCATCCTCACTGCGAACAAACCGGAGCACGATCGGGTAGGCATAGGTGCGCTGGTCGCCCATCACGCCTACACTGCGGATCGGCAGCAGCACGGCAAACGCCTGCCACAGCTCATGATACATACCGGCACGGTTGATTTCCTGCCGCACAATCAGATCAGCATCGCGGAGAATGTTGAGCCGCTCGGCGGTTACTTCGCCCAGAATCCGAATTGCCAGTCCGGGACCGGGGAACGGCTGCCGCTGCACAATTTCTTCGGGTAGCCCGATCGATCGTCCCACTTTTCGCACTTCGTCTTTAAACAGCTTGCGAAGCGGCTCGATCAGCTTGAACTGCAAATCTTTGGGCAATCCGCCGACGTTGTGGTGGCTCTTGATTTTGACTGCTACTCGTTCGCCCGTTTGAGGATCAACGTTGGTGTCTGCCGATTCGATCACATCCGGGTAAAGCGTACCCTGTGCCAAATAGTCAAACGGACCCAGCCGCCGCGATTCTTCTTCAAATACATGAATGAACTCATGTCCGATCCGCTTGCGCTTTTCTTCGGGATCGGTCACGCCTTCCATTTGCGCCAGGAATCGATCGCGAGCGTTGATATATTCCACCGGAATGTGAAACTGCTCCTGGAAGAGTTTGAGTAGCCGCTCTGGTTCTCCCTTTCGCATAAAGCCCTGATCGATAAACATACAGGTCAACTGTTCACCGATTGCCTTATAGAGCAAAAACGCCAGTGTCGAGGAATCCACTCCACCGGAAAGTGCCAGCAGCACTCGTCTATCGCCAACTCTGGCACGGATCTCGCGAATCGATTCTTCCACAAAAGCCGCTGTCGTCCACGTGGGTTCACAGTCGCAGATGTGATAGACGAAGTTGCGAATCAGCGCGATCCCACCGATCGAATGCACCACTTCGGGATGGAACTGCACGCCGTACAGCTTTTTATCGTGGTGGGCGATCGCCGCGCAGGAGGTATTTTCGGTGTGGGCAAGCGTTTCAAACCCAGTGGGCAGATGAGTGACTGAATCCCCATGGCTCATCCACATCGTGGTGCCGTCTTCCACGTTGGTCAACAGGTCAGTTGGGTCATCAATATACAGCGACGCTTTGCCATATTCTCCTCGCTCTGCTCGCTCGACCCCGCCGCCCAACTGCTGCACCATAAGCTGCATTCCATAGCACACGCCCAGGATGGGAACGCCCAAATTCCAAATTTCGGGATCGCAGTGGGGCGCGTAGTCGTCGTAGACCGAGCTGGGTCCGCCAGAAAGAATAATGCCTTTGGGGTTAAGCTGGCGCAGTTGTTCGATCGTAGTGCGGTACGACAGCACTTCAGAGTAAACCTGGGTTTCCCGAATACGTCGGGCAATGAGCTCAGAGTATTGTGAACCGAAGTCTAGAATCACAATGATCTGGCGATTGAGCTTTTCCGCAGACGATGCGGTTGGGGGTTGTTCGGTTTGAAGAGTCACCGCTTAATCCTGCTGTTACATCCTTAATTGATTAACCAAGATAACTTGCTAAACCGCTCTGAAGAGCGCGAAGTAAAACCCTTTCGTTAAACGTAATAATTTTTGAATATTTAATCCAGATTAACAAACCTGTGCAGCAATGTTGCGCCAATTTTGCTCTGTACTAGAATTTGCCGATCGCGATCGAACAGGACTGATCCCACCTGTACTAGCTGACTGCAGTGGATCTGGATATAGGCAGTAGCGCGGCGATCGATTTGCTCTGCGATCGAACCATAAACCTGATTAACCCAGTGACTTCCCTCCACCGCATCCAGCTTTCGCAGATATTGTAAAGCAGCCTCAGTCGTTGGACTGGAAAACACTGCCTGCACATCGAGAGTCGGCAGTCCCGAATTGGCACAGTGCGCTGCTAAGATTTCCTGCCGTCCGTCAGCGACATGATGATGCGTGTGAAAAATGCCGCCTGCCAGTTTAATCAGCTTGCCGTGATAGCCAAACAGCAGCACCGATCGCACCCCCTGTAAGCCTGCTTCCACCAGCATCGATCCCAGCCAGTTTGCCGTTTTAATTAGCCGATCGGCACTGATGCCCTGCTGCTCTGCCAGATCCAGCCCATTCTCACCAATACAAAAGACCAGCCCGTCATTTCGGTTGGCTCGCTGCTGAAGCTCCTGCCGAAACAGTTCAAGTTGTCCAGGTGCGCTGAGCGGTTGAGCGATCCCCGATGTTCCCAGCAGCGATAAACCCTCAACAACGCCAAAAGCCGCATTAGAAGTTCGCGTTGCCAGCGACCGACCCTGCGGCAAAATGATCGTCACTTGAATAGCGGTTTCTGGGGGTAGCCATGCTGCCAGATTGTAGTGCAGTAATCGCTGAGCATAGTCATAAATGGCAGGCTGATGGTTAGCGTAGATTTGTTTGCCGATTCCTTCGCCGCCTCGAATCACGATTAAATCTGATCCTTCGGGCATCAGCTCAACCAGTGCCCAGACGGGTGTATCTCGTGTCAGATCCAGATTGTCTCCGGGATCACTGCGGCTAATTGCTAAAGCAGCAGTGTCAGACAAAAGGGCAATTTGCTCGATCGCAATCTCAGCCGTTTCATCGGGTTCGATTAAATCGATCGATACTGAAGTCAGCGGAAATCGATCCTCTTCAAGCCATCGCAGAGCTGCAACTGCCGCAGCACAGGCAAAGACGGGTAGAGTATAGCCTGATTGAGGGGGAGAAACAGGGTCAAACAAGGGAGAGTAACAGATATTAATCAAGTAAAGTTGGGGGCACAGAATTAGGAAGACTAGGGATGCTCCCCACCTAGCTCAGCAAAAACAAGGGTTGCCATTCGTTAAGATAGGTCTATCTTCCCGTTTCATTTCTAAACATTAACTCAAGTTGCGCCTGTGAATCCTGTTGTTGATTACCTTCGCATTAGTCTGATCGATCGCTGTAATTTTCAGTGTCAGTACTGTATGCCGGAAGGAGCGGAACTGGAGTACATCCGCAAGCAGGAAGTTTTAACCGATGCAGAACTGCTGACACTGCTGCGCGAAGTGTTTATTCCCTGCGGCTTTAGCCGATTTCGCCTGACCGGGGGTGAGCCGTTGCTGCGTCCGCAGGTGGTGAGCCTGGTGCAGCAAATTGCCGCGCTGCCAGAAACTCAGGATCTCTCGATGACCACAAATGGCTTTTTGTTAGCAGACCTTGCACAAGGACTTTATGATGCTGGACTGCGCCGCATCAACATCAGCCTCGACTCCCTGGAACCTGAAGTATTCGATCGAATCATTGGCAACCGGGGCAGAACCCGCTGGCAGCAGGTCTGGAGCGGTATTCAGGCGGCGCATCGAGTTGGCTTTGATCCGCTCAAGCTGAATGTGGTGGTGATTCCAGGCGTGAATGACCATGAAGTGCTGGACTTAGCGGCACTGACGATCGATCGCCACTGGCACGTTCGCTTTATCGAGTTTATGCCGATCGGCAATGGGAATCTGTTTGGGGACAAAGGTTGGATTGATTCTGAAACCCTCCGGCAGCAGATTCACCAGCGGTGGGGCCTGGTTGAGGCACGGGTGCGGGGCAACGGTCCTGCGGATGTGTTTCAGATTCCAGGCGCAAAAGGAACGCTCGGCTTTATTAGTCAAATGTCAGAATGCTTTTGCGATCGCTGTAACCGGATGCGGCTCTCAGCGGATGGCTGGTTGCGCCCCTGCCTGCTAAATGAAACCGGACAAATTGATTTGAAAACTGCTTTGCGATCGGGGGTTTCCACCCGTGAGCTTTGTGCTCAGGTGCAGGTACTGCTTGACCTTAAGCCTGCAATTAACTTCAAACAGCGGGAGTCGGGCACAGTCGGAACCTATACCCGCACCATGTCCCAAATCGGCGGCTAAACGGCTAAAAATCAAACAAGCCCCCGGACTGACGGTGTCCAGAGGGCTTGCAGAAAACTTGTCTCGATGAACCGACTCCGCAGCCGCACGGAGACGATCGCTGACGACAATTTCGCCAAGAATTGCGATGGGAGAATTTAAGCCTGACGCGAGTAGTACTCAACCACCAGCAGTTCGTTGACCTGAAGCGCAACCCATTCGCGCTCTACGACGCCATTGACTTTACCTGTTATCTTGCCTTTATCAAATTCCAGGTGGCTGGGCAAGTGCGCCAAGCCAGGGAACTGTAAATTTGCCTCAACGAGCTTGCGAGAACGCTCTGTATCGCGCACTGCAATCACTTCACCCGGTCTGCACTGATAGCTGGCAATATTGACCACGCGACCGTTAACCGTGACGTGACCGTGATTCACCAGCTGACGCGCACTAGGAATCGTCGGAGCCATGCCCAACCGAAAAACGGTATTATCCAGCCGCATTTCCAGCAGTTGCAGCAGCACCAAACCTGTTGAACCCGCCGCACGACGTGCCTTACGCACATAGCGAAGGAGCTGTCGCTCAGAAACACCGTAGTTAAAGCGGAGTTTTTGCTTTTCTTCCAGTCGTACCGCGTATTCAGAACGCTTCTTGCGTGCTTGCCCGTGCTGTCCGGGGGGATATGCTCGTCGGGCACTCTTGCGGGTTAAACCGGGTAACTCGCCCAAACGACGCACAACTCTGAGGCGCGGACCTCGATATCGTGACATCTAGCTTCCTCTCTGTGTAAAACTTACCCAAAAGTATTATTCTAGCGGCTTTATGCAAAAGAGAACAGATCTGTTTGTAATTAATTCAGTCAACTTTGATTTGGTCTCGTTAATTTTGGACGGCTTCTCGCAGAATCAACTTGCTCAGGGCAGGCTACAGGCGTTAGTTCTTGGTGTTAGTTCTTAAAGATTGCTTTTATCTCAAATATCGCTTTTAAGCGATCGCCTCTTTGCGCTTTGCGCGATTGTTCCAATCTAGCTTCTTTGGTTGCTTCTTGATGATTAGTCTCGCTTACTGCTGACGGTCGCTTTCATTGTAATAAGCAATAATTCGCGAAAAATGCAGTGTGCGCCATCACAAAAATAGATTTGTGCTAGTATATGGAACTGGATAGAGGCTCCTGCTCTCACAAGACTGTGCGGCATGACACGCTCAACCGGAGCGGCACTGAGTTAATCAGCAGGGGCATAGACAGAAAAAATTAGAACATTTCCATAACAATAACCATGACAAAAGGTGTTATGAACCAGCAGGTTGCTCACCCGATGGAGAAATTGCAGCGACACGTTCGCTCGCTCGTTCAGTCAAACGTGCTGAAATCGACCGATCGCATCTGGAAAATTGCTTTTCTTTATGGCGACGATTGGGCGTTCTGGAAGCGCGAGCTAGAGGACTTTGACTTTTTAATGCAGGATACGATCGAATCCCTGCTTGCCGTTGAAACTTGGGAAGACGACGAATAAAACGCCCGGTTTTCTCTGGTTTTTCGCAATGTGCAGCTTCAGCTTCTGAACGCCCAGATAGACCTGTTAGGGCTGAGGTGAGTGGGCTTGCTCCAGCTTTTGCCCGAATAGCTCAACGTCGGGACGAACTTTAGCGCGAATCACCAGCGCAGTTACGTTATCGTGCCCGTTTTGCTCATTTGCTAGATTAATCAGTTGCGTCACCCCCTCTTCGAGCGAAGCCTGGGTTCGCAGCATTGGCTCCAGACAAGTTTGCCATTGCCGTTCGAGCAAATTGTTATCGGATAAGCCGTCAGAGCAAAGCAGCAATAGCAGGTCTTCTGTTAGTTCGAGGAACTTGACATCTGGATTAATAAAGTTCTCGTCTCGGGGACCAAGTGCCTGAGTAAGCTGATAAGCATCGGGACGGGCATAGGCGATCGACGGTTCAACGCCGCGCTGGATCTCACGCTGCCCGACTTCGTGATCGGTTGTAAGCTGCTCTAGTCCACGCGATCGACTGAGGCGATAAAGGCGACTGTCTCCCACATGGGCAATCGCCATCTCGGTGTTTTGGATCAGCACCAGCACCAGGGTCGTTCCCATGCGTCCGCTGCCCGATCGCTCGTCCTCTTGATTACGCTCGTAAATTGCCCGATTGGCTTGCATAATACCTTCCCGAATGCAGGCTTCGCTGGGGAGGTTATCCTGCCATTGGGCTGCAAAATATTGACTAAGCGTTTCAACCGCCAGTGCACTTGCCACTTCTCCGCCTGCATGACCGCCCATTCCGTCACAGAGAATGTAGAGTCCTTTTGCGTCCAGACTGCGACCCTGAGGCGTTTCGACTTTGCGGAACTCTGTCTGGATATTAAAGCAGTCTTCGTTGTGGTTCCGCTGCCGCCCGACATCAGTACTCGCTGCGTCTTCTAGACTAATTAGCTGCATTGGAAGGATGATCGTGGGCAATTCATCGTTTTCTGACTCCCCTTCCTCTTGTAGTGAAAGGTCAAATTGTGCTGCGCCTGGGACAGAGTTCAGGGCAGGCAGGCTAAACGGAACTGTGCTGTCTTCTGCGTCTGGCATGGCATTGGCGGGGAACGGTGGAGCCGTGTCATCCTCAGGGGAACTGTAGGAATCGAGCGGTTCAGTTCGGTCAGAGCTACTGGTCATATTGTCGTTGGTTTGCAGCAGAATGGCGATCGCTTCGATACGGGTACGTAACGCCTCAGCAGACGTGATTTTGCCGAGCATCAGCTCATGGTGTAACAGTGCCAGTTCTGTCCGATAGGTGTGCTGCGACTCCTGGAACAGCTGCTGCCACAGGTCTGCCAGCATTTTGATCTCAGTGGTTTGGTGAGATGGATCAAAATAAAGCCGTTGCAGACAAAGCAAATAGTCTTCGTCTACATACAGGTTTGCTAGTTCTAGAAGACTGCGGCAAGCTTGATGAGGTTCCAGCAAAGACCAGAGGGTCGCCATTTCGTGCAGCCAGTGCAGTATTTGCAGCGGCAAAACGGTTTCTTCTGCCCAGACTGCCTGGAGCTGAGGCAGGTGCGATCGATCGGCAAGCAGAATCACCGAAACCCCATTGGTTTGCCAGGCATCGTGAATATCAGGCAGTGCCAGAGAATGATAGTCGGTCTGCAGTTCCAGATAAGCGTTAACTTCAGGCGTAATGTGATCGCGTTGCAGCAGTTGGAGCGGGGTGGGTTGCAGGGGCTGACAGTCTAACACCCGCATGGTGAACTCTTGGGGCACGATTTGAGCCGCGATTGCTAAATCAGAGCATTTTTCGAGAATGCGATAGCGCTGCTGTTGATCCAGGTACTCGGCGGTTAGGTTTGGGGCGATCGAGGCAGTGGCAGTTTCCTCTGCGAATGCTTCCCGCGTACAAACGGCATACCAAGTCGTGCCTGTGAAGGTTTGACAGACAGGACATCGTTCAAGCTGAACCGAAACAAGCGTGCCACAGCCAGGACAGGACTGCTCAGCCAGCAAATGCCCACAAGCCTGGCAGAACCGATGCGTGTCTGGGTTTTCGGAAGAACAATTGGGACAAATCAGCATCAGAGCCATTCCTCTAATCCTGCGACGGTTGCTGAAAGAAGTTGCCTGTTGCGCCAGATGCTTCTCTAGAACGGAAACTGGAAAAGCATGACGAGAAAAAGCGCAACTTGATCCAGGTGATGCGATCGATGACCTGTGCCAGAGAGCTGATCGCCCTTCAGAATAGGTTTCCCGCCGGGACGGCTTCAGTTACTGCTTGCTGCACCGACTTATTGCACATTCTGCTGATTGCACATTCTGCACATGTTGATCGGTTGCAGGGCTGTAATTCCTGTCAACCATCAGCTTAACTTGCCATCGGCTCCACATTCGTTTAACTTCAACATTACAGCAATTGCCGCCATCGTCTCCGGTTCCGCCTGCCTTTGCTGTGATCTGAGGCGAGTCAGCCCAATTTTAGAGAATTTATGCCTGCCGCATGGACGTTGAGAGGTCAGCCCTGGGTATGGGGCGATCGAACCTATCTTATGGGAATTTTGAACGTCACACCCGATAGCTTTAGCGATGGGGGACAGTTTAACGCGCTCGATCATGCCCTGAAACAAGCAGATCATCTCGCTCGATCGGGGGCAGATATTTTGGATATTGGCGGACAGTCTACCCGTCCCCAGGCAGAAATCGTTTCGCTTCAGGAAGAACTCGATCGCGTCATTCCCGTGGTTCGCGCCATCCGCACCATTCAACCCACTTCTGCTGATTTAGCATCACCTGTTTTGAAGGAGATTCCAATTTCAGTCGATACAACGCGAGCGGAAGTTGCCCGGTCTGCCGTTGAAGCGGGAGCCGATTTGATTAACGATGTTTCTGGCGCAACTTATGATCCTGCTATGCTGCCGACCGTAGCTGAATTGGGTGTTCCAATCGTGCTGATGCACCTGCGCGGTACGCCGAAAACGATGCAGCAGTTAACCGAATATCATGACCTGCTGGGAGAAATCTACGAGTTTTTAGCCCACCGGATCGAGGCTGCGGTCAGTGCAGGAATTTTGCCCGATCGCATCATGATTGATCCGGGTATTGGGTTTGCAAAGACTTATGCTCAGAATCTAGAGCTGTTACGCGGTCTACCTCACCTTCGGTCGCTGGGCTGCCCAATGCTGGTTGGGACTTCTCGCAAAAGTTTTATCGGACATCTGCTGAACCAACCCGATCCGCAGCAGCGCGTTTGGGGAACTGCCGCGACCTGCTGTGCCGCGATCGAAGGCGGAGCCGATGTGTTGCGGGTGCATGATGTTCGCGAGATCCATGATGTCTGTCGCGTCGCAGATGCCATTTGGCGATCGAATTAAGCGATTCCGATCATGCGCCCTTGCCGGAGTCACCATTGTTGGAACGCTGTTCTGGCGTAGAAATGAGTTCAGATACCCCTTCGCTCAGGTCTCTGGGATTCATAAAGACCACTTTTGCGTTTGCACTTTGACCTAACTGAAGGTTGGCATCGACATATCTTTGAGCAACCAGGTAGCGCAGAATCTCTTCTCCTCTGGGCGTTCCTTGGACTGCCTCTGAAATGCGCTGCACTGACTCTGCGATCGCCGTTGCATTTTCGATCGCCGCCTTTTTGCGTCCGGCTGCCTCCGCTTCCATTGCCCGCTGTTCACTCTGGGATGCCCGCTCTCGCTCCAGCGCAGTTTTGATACTTTCGGGAAGCTGAATATCTTGCACTTCTACCCGCGTCACCTTCACGCCCCAGGGGTCAGTGGCTTCGTCCAGGCTTTCAGACAAAGAACGGTTGATGGACGCTCGCGAGGAATAAATCTCTTGCAGATCCATGCTGCCAATCTGCGATCGCAGGGTGGTGACGACCAGATTTTTCAGGGCTTCTTCAATATCTGTAATTTTGTAGTATGCCTGACGCAGCTCAAGAATTTGCCAGAAGATCACCGCATCAATCTTAATCGTTACGTTGTCTTTGGTGATAACGTTGCTGGGATCGATGTCGAGAATTTGCTCACGCATCGAAGCTTCGATCACCAGCTCATCAACGATCGGCAGCACCCAGAAGTTTAATCCTGCCGTCAGTGTGCGGTGATAGCGTCCCAGCCGTTCGACCAATGCCTGATTGCCTTCGTTAACACGCTTGACCGAACCAACCGTTGCCCCCAACACTGTCAGCACAACGGCAAAAACCCAAATCAAAGGAGAATACATAACCCTATTGGCGATTGAGCCAGCTACAACATTGTGCCTTCTAGTTCAAATATACCGTTAGCGATCGGTTTTAGTCCTGATTTTCGTCCTTCAGAGGGCTCTGTCCTGAGGCAATCTAGCTTTTGATTCGGGGACGATTGGAAAAGTCTTCAATCTCCTCTAGAAACGTGGTTGGAAGCACCATGAGCGTAAGTCCCTGCCGCCCCACCACATAAACCATTTGCCCTGGCGCAATGCTGATGTCAGAAATCTGGCAGCGCGCCCGCCACAGTGCCCCTTCATAAGACACTAGCCCAATGCCGCTTGGGGGAATCGTTTCCGTCACCGTTGCTTCCTGCGCCGGACTCAAATCAATCGATGCCTTTGGAACCATACCGCGCAGCACCACAATAAGGGCGATCGAGAGGATTCCCCAGAGGATGACTTGTACTGTTGCCGAAGCGAGGGAGAGTGCAGCAATGCCCGTGATTAACGCTGCAATTCCTATTGCCGCTGCGCTCGGTTCACCTGCCAGCGTCCCTGCCATCAGACACAGAAAGCCGACAAATAGCCATAGAGTAGAGGGAGGCAGGCTCATGATAAGAAATGAAGCGAGAAGACCTATTCGCTCACCTGGAAATGATTCTCTTGGAAATGATTTTCCAAGGCGATCGAACTTTTAGATCTCTGTAGAATGCTTCAAATTTAGCTGAAACTAAGGGCAATCGGGGGAAAAGTACGGTGATACTTAATTATTCAGAAAATCATGCCAAAAAGATCATTCACGAAGATATGAGTCTTTAGAGAGCTTGTCAGAGGAGGGTCGATCGGCATTTCACACGGCTACCTTTCACCCCTGGTTTCCCCTATTTAGGAAAAACTGAGCCTGGTTCAGTCAAACTCCTCCAAAATTGGGGAATTGAGGCGGCTGAAAAGAATAGAACGAGGCTGATTCGACAGGTGTACCCCGTAGCCCACTCTGGGGAAAGGGCAATTCGAGTCACAAATATGCCTTTTCAAGATGCCTTTTCAAACCTACTTTTCAGACTTGCTTAGGCTTCTGAAGTTTCTTTGGTCATCGGCGGCTTCCGGCGTTGTCTGCGTCTGAGCAGTTGCGTGGCTGCAAGCGGTAAGCCTCCGGGCAGGATAAACATGACGAGCGGCAGGTTATTCAGCAAGCAGTCGGGGTTCAGGTCGCACAGGTTTTGCTGCGCCGCCTGCTGACGCTGAGCTAGGGTGCCTGAGACGAGCTGCTCCATTGGCAGGGCAGCCACTTTCAGCCAGTTTGTAAAGTTTGGCGGCAGCGTAGCGTTTAGCCGCAGCTTCAGGTTTGCGGTCGAAAAAGATTGGGCATAGGCAGACGAGAGAAACGGCTTGTAGCGTTCTGCTTCGGGCGTGAGCTGTTTGATAAACGCGAGGCTGACCCCCTGCAAAAGCTGCCGCAGTGCCTTGGTTTCTTCATCGGGGCGTTCACGAACAAAAATGCTTTGGGTCAGAGAGTGGTTGAGATTTGCCGGATCGCCTACGCTAAGATGGGTTGCGCCGATCGCCGTCAACAGATACTTCTTGTCCGTCTTCAACTCGGTAAACGGCAAAAACTGCTGACTCACCGCAGGCGTAATCGCATCGTCTGTGCTGGCAAGCATCAGCGTTGGAACTGCCACCTGTGCCAAGCTTTTTGCATCAAACAATCGCCCGATCACCGGATTCAGCAAAATGGTTTGAGCAATTCTGCTATCGCGGAGCTTGCCGACCTGTTCGGGTAAATCTGCTGCATTGCACTGAAGCAGATCCGCAGGCGAAAAGGCGACTGGGTTTGGGTCATTGCAGAACTCGCGCAGGTGCTTGAGGTTAGGCTGTGCCCCTGCCAGTGCTAATGCCGTATAGCCGCCCAGCGAATGACCAATAATTGTGACCTGCTCGGTGTTGAGCTTGTCTCGGAGCCGACTGGAAAAGCGATTCATCTGCTGCAAGCGATCGAGCACAAAGCTGACATCCTTAGGACGATCGACAAACTCCGAGGCAGGCAGGATGGTACTCATCGCATTTACCCCAGCGTTATCCAGTGAGCTGCTGGTGAGCCAGGCAACGTTGCTGCCCGGATGCTCGACTGCGACAACCGTGATGCCATTCGATGCGAGATGATATGCCAGATAGCTGAGAAACCGCCGATCGGCTCCAAACCCGTGGGACAGCACGACCAATGGGCCCTGAGTGCGGCGACTCCAGTAGAGGTCAATGGGAATTGATCGATCGCGTTGATAGTCGCGCAGCGTCAGCGATTGCTTCCAGACCCACTGCTGCCCCATCTGAGCCGGATCAAGTTGTGAGCGGAAGGGCGAACTTTTCACCGTCAGCTCCCGTTCCAGCATTGAACTCAGGGTTTGGCTTTGCCAGTAGGGTAAGTTGACCTGCGAAGCAAGTGCCACCGCTGAAGCCGCATCCACCGTAACGGTCTTTTCCGGGAACGATCGCAGCAGCCCCAGGAGACTCATGCCATCCCGATGGCGAGCCGCTTGCATCAAAGTCGATCGAAGCTGCGCCGGATTCGCGCTGGGAATTGCCACTTGGAGGGTGTTGAGAAACCGCTCGCCCGAAGAGGAATACAGCAGGTCTTCCACGAGCTTATCGCCCACGTTTCGGTCTAGCTGCAGCCGACTGCGAAGGGCATAGCGCACCTGATCCGTCAGTAGCGGCGCGTAAAGGCGCAGGGTGGGGGGAACCTGTCCGGTTTGGGAAAACTGCTCTAGGTCAGAGATTTGAATTGACTGCTGAAAAGGACCAATCCGAATGGCAAGCTGTTCGGCGGCAAGTACGGGAGTTGTCATTCCACAGCCTAGCCCTAATCCTAAACCCCAGACCAGTCCTTTCATTCGCTGCCAGAAACGATAGCGGCGAGGGGCAACACAAGGCTGGAGCAGCGATGGGCACGGTCTAAATGGGAGGGGCTGATAGTCGGTCATGTTGGGGCAATGGAAAACAGCACGCG